>CABZSY010000018.1 GCA_902528505.1 uncultured Pelagibacteraceae bacterium | reverse complement strand
ACAGCCAAACCTTTATTTGGGATTGTATCTTTAGATGAATAATTTCCATCTTTCCAATTACTATCAGCCGCTATAGCCTGTCTTCCTAATTCATTAAATGCAATATTTTGTGCTGAGTGACTAGACGTACATGCAATTGGAATAACAGTTTTAGCTTTATCAGGAAAATTACTTATAAATTGAAGTACTTGCATACCACCCATTGAGCCACCTGTGATTGAAAAAAGTTTATCTATACCAAAATGGTCAAGCAAATTGTATTGCGCATTAACCATATCGTTAATAGTTATAACTGGAAAATTTGTACCAAAAGTAGTCCCAGTATTAGGGTCTTCATGGCTTGGCCCAAATGAACCCATGCATCCACCTATTACGTTAGCACAAATAACAAAGTATTTTTTGGTATCAATTGCTTTACCAGGACCAACTGCATAAGACCACCAACCATCTTTTTTTGTTATTGGATTTTGGCCAGTGACAAATTGATCTCCTGTTAATGCATGAAAAACCATAATAGCATTATCTTTATTTTTATTTAATGAACCATAAGTTTCATATGCAATTGGGAATTCATTAATAGTTTTTCCACAATCTAACTTTAATGGTTTTTTTACTATCAAGGTTTTAATATTATTCTCAGTATTCATAACAAAGCTAATATTTGAATTGTGAGAAAAAAAACTATTTTAGCGGTTTTTTTTAAGCGCTCGCAATTCAGTTAAATCAGCGCATAATTTTTGTACTAGAACTTATTTATTATGTCAATTTTTTTAAAAATTGTCTTATTCTCTATAAAAATTTGTAATTTTATCTATAAAGAGCTCATAAAATTAAAAAAATGGTTACTCCAAAATTTAAAAAATTTAATATTGAAGCTTATAAACCTGGCAAGTCAAAGGTCAAAAAGCTAAAAAAAGTAATAAAACTTTCAGCTAATGAATCTGCTCTTGGGATCAGCCCAATGGCAAAGAAATTAATATCAAATAAAAAAATGAATTTGTATAAATATCCTGATGGAAAGTCAAAAGATCTGAAAAAAGCAATTTCCAAAAAATACAAGTGTGATTTAAATAAAATTATTTGTGGTGCAGGTTCTGATGAGGTAATTCAAATGTTGTGTCAATTGTATTTAAATCCAAAAGATGAGGTAATAGTTCCAGAATATAGTTTTTTGATGTATAGAATTTATGCAAAAATTGTAGGTGCCAAAGTTTTATTTGCAAAAGAGGTAAATTTTAAAGTGTCAATAAGAGAGATTTTAAAAAAAATTACGAGAAAAACTAAAATAGTATTTATCGCTAACCCAAATAATCCAACTGCAACTTATTTGACTAAAAAAGAAATATTAGAACTAAGGAGTAAATTGAATAAAAATATTTTACTTGTGGTTGATGATGCGTATTCAGAATATATGAAAAATAATGATTATACTTCAGGTTTAGATTTATTTAGAAATAAAGATAATGTTTTTATATTGAGAACATTTTCAAAAATGTTTGGATTAGCTTCCTTAAGAGTAGGTTGGGGCTATGGATCAAAAAAAATAATAGATGCTTTAAATGTGATTAAACCACCATTCAATGTAAATGGTGTAGCACAACTGGCAGCTATTGCATCGCTTAGAGATACAAAATTTATAAGTAGATCTGTTAATCACAATTTACTTTATGCTAAAAAGTTAAAAAAATTTCTTGAGATTTACAATATTTCTTCAAATAAAATTTCAGCAAATTTTCTATTTTTAAATTTTGACAATTGTAAAATTTCAGCAAAATATTTGTACGAAAAATTGAAACAAAAAGGAGTAATCTTAAGATTAACAGAGGATGGCTATGGTATTAAAAATAAATTAAGATTAACTATAGGGTCTAAGCAAGAGAATTTAAAATTTATGAATACTGTAAAAAGAATATTAAATTAAATGAAAAATATTTTAATTATTGGATGTGGTTTATTAGGATCCTCTTTATTGAGACGTATTCACAAAAAAAAAATTGTTAAAAAAATATTCATTTATGAGAAATCAAAATCAAAAGTTTCAATAATTAAGAAATTAAGGCTTCCAGGCAATGTTATTGACAAGCTAGATAAAGGAGCAATTAATTATGATCTAATTATTTTTTGTACTCCAATGAGTGAATATAAAAATCTAATCTTAAAGATAAATAATTTTATTTCTCCCAAAACATTAATTACAGACATCGGATCATCTAAAGTAGAGACCTCGAGGCTTATAAAAAAATTTTTGAAAAAAAATATATCTTGGACTCAAAGTCATCCCATTGCAGGCTCTGAAGTTAGTGGCCCAGAGCATGGTAAGGAAAATATGTTTCAAGATCGGTGGTGTATTTTAATAAAAGAAAAAAATACAAAAAAAAAATATTTGGACATTTTAAATAATTTTTGGAAAAAAATGGGTTCAAAAGTTGTTGTTATGACACCTGAAAAACATGACAGAATTTTTTCCATAACTAGTCATTTACCCCATTTAATTGCCTATAATTTAGTAAAATCAGCACAAGATTTTGAAAAAAAACAAAATTACGATTTGATTAAGTTTAGCGCTGGAGGACTTAGAGACTTTTCGCGTATAGCAGCTTCAAATGAAATTATGTGGAGAGATATTTTTTTTAACAATAGTAATAATATTTCAAAAGCTATTGATTTATTTATCAAAAATCTAACAGCCTTTAAAAAAGATATAAATTTAAAAAACAATAAATCAATATTAAAAAAATTAGTTCAAACAAAAAGAGTGCGATCAAAAATTATTAAATTAAAACAAGATATAAATAAACCTGACTTTGGCAGAAGTTAGAAATTTATTTTAGAAATTTTTCTCACTTTAAGATTTGCTGTATCAAGTATCCTTTTAATTGTTTCTTTTATTGGCGTTATAATTACTTTTTTTTCGGGGCCATAAGCATGTATCAATTCTTTGGAGTTTACACAAATAGCAACGTGACCTTTCCAGAATATAATGTCTCCCTTTTTAAATTTTTTTGATATTTTTTTTGTAGAATACTTTATTTGGTCTTTAGTATCTCTTGGATAAAATAAATTATTATAATAAAAAAAAATTTGTAATAGAGCTGAACAATCTATACCTTTGTATGTCTTACCACCCCATTTATAACTTACATTAAGAAATTTTGTAAAAAATTTTATAAAATTTTTTTCTTTGTGGTTAATTTTTTTAATATCTTTTTTGTTAATCCACTTATTTTTGTCAATTTTTACATAAAGTTTATTCTCTTTTTCTATACTTAATTTAGATCCCAGGGGCAGGTAGTTGTTAGAGACAGAATTAGGTTTTTTATAAATTTTTGCTTTTAATGCATTTACCTTATATTTTGGATTAAAATTTTGTATATATTTTTTATTTTCAATGTATCCAATGTAATTATCATACGTAGATTTAATTTTTATCCAATTTCTATTTTTAGAAAAAATTTTAAATTTTTCACCGTATATTATTTGAGAAGTTACCTCAGATGACCTGCGAGGTTCTTTATAAATATTTGAAAAATTCCCTTTAAAGTAAAAATTATTATTCACCAATTTTAATTTTATTTTTTATAACCCACAAACAAATCAAAGAAGGGATAACCATGAGTGTAGTTAAAATGAAGAATATTCCCCAATCTCCATTTAACCAATCTACCAAAGCACCTGATGACGATGCCAAAGTAGTTCTTCCAGCGGTTCCTATTGAAGCAAGTAGTGCATACTGAGTTGCTGTATAAGTCCTATCCACTAGTAAAGAAATAAAAGCAACAAAAGCTACTGTAGCAAATGCTGCAGTAATATCGTCAGCAATTACAGCGATTGCAAATAAAATTTCAGATTTACCTGTCCAAGCCAAAACTGCAAATAAAAGATTTGTTATAGCCATTAGCCCTCCTGCAAAAAACATTGTTTTTATCGTTCCAGCTCTCATAGCCATTAAACCACCTAATAATGTAAATATTACAGTAGTAATCCAACCAAGTCCTTTTGAGTAAATTGCAATTTGTCCTTTTGAAAATCCGATTTCTTTATAAAAAACAATGGACATCCTTCCCATAAAAGCTTCACCAATTTTAAATAAAAAAACAAATGCTAGTAGTCCTGCTGCGATAGCAAAGCCGTTTTTTTTAAAAAAACTAATAATGGGTCCTCCAATAGTTCCTGTGATATAGGCAATAAAGTTTGTTACAAAATTACTCGAGCCAAGTTTTTTTCCAATTAGTTGGTCTGTTTCTTTCTGTTTAGCCTGTCTATCTGTTTGAATAGGTTCATGAACAAACATTAAACCTATATTCATTAAAATAATTAAAATTCCCAAAATTAAAAAAGTAGTTTGCCAATAGTTAGATACGCCTAAGTTTTCAAAAAATTCAGCTGTAAACAATGCAACAACACCTCCCAATTTATAACCAGTCCACCAACCTACAACAGCCATTGCCGCACCTGCCGCCATAGATTTCCCTTCATTTTCACTTATTTGTTCAATTCTTAATGCATCTACAGTTATGTCTTGTGTAGCTGAGGCTATAGCTATGATTAATCCTACGCTTATCAATAGAGCTAAATTTTCTGTTGGATTTATTGCGCTCCAAACTACTAGGCATAGTAAAATTATGATTTGCATTAAGACTATCCATCCTCGTCTATGACCTAACTTTTTTGTTAAGTAAGGTATTTGGACTCTATCGATAATTGGCGCCCACAAGTAGTTAAAGGCGTATACACCGAAGATTAATCCTGCCCAGCCAATTGTAGATCTGCTTAGACCCTCTTCTTTTAACCAAAGACTTAAACTGCTTGCAATTAAGACCCAAGGAAAACCTGAGATGGCTCCTAACAAAAGAATTCTCAACATTCTTTTGTCATAATAAACTGAAAAAGTTTCAGACAGGGTTTGTTTTTTTACCTCAAGCATTTAGTTTCTCCAAAACGATGGTAGAAACAATACTAGTATTGCAAACAACTCAAGTCTACCTAAAATCATTCCAATAGATAAAATCCATTTGGATACATCTGGCAATGACGAAAAATCTCCATTTGGTCCAATTATTGGCCCTAAACCTGGGCCAACATTTGAAATAGATGTTGCAGCTCCAGAAAGAGCAGTAATAAAATCAAGACCAGTTAAAGATAATAATGCTGCTAATATAAAAAAAATTATAAAATAAAAAAATATGAAAGATATAATTGAAGCAATAAATTTTTCATCCACTGAATTTTGATCATACTTTATTAAAAAAACGCCTTTCGGATAAATAATTTTTTTAAGTTGGTTTAATATAAAAAGGTAGAGAATTTGAATCCTAAATATCTTAATTCCACATGTTGTTGAGCCTGCACATCCACCAATAAACATTAACGCAAGAAAAATAGTTATTGGAAAACTACCCCAATTATCAAATTCGGCATTTACATAACCAGTGCCAGTTAAAATAGAAATAGTATTGAAAAATATTGATCTAAAAGAAAAGTTTTCATTATTAGTTAAAAACAAATAAAAACATAAAATGATTATTGATAAAATTATAATTTTTAAAAATGATCTTATTTGAGCATCATTTGAAAATATTTTTTTATTTCCATTTAAAAATTTAATATAAGCGATGAAGGGAATACTTCCTAAAATTATAAACACCATTGAGGAAATCTCAATATAAATGCTATTAAAATAACCTATGGACTGATTATAATTTGAGAACCCACCTGTTGCTATTGTAGTCATTGAGTGGGTTAAGCTATCAAATTTTCCCATTCCGAAAACCCAGTAACTAATAGCACAAACTGTTGTTAAGCCAGAGTAAATATATATAAGCCTTAAAGCAATTTCTTTAGATTTTGGAAGTATTTTTTCTGATGAGTCATTGCTGGAGATTTTAAATAATTGCATTCCTCCAACATTCATTATCGGCATAAGAGTTATAGCCATTACAATTATACCTATACCTCCTAACCATTGCAAAATAGCTCTCCATAAAAGAATACCTTTAGGAGCATTTTCTAAATTAGATATGATAGTTGAGCCTGTAGTGGTAATTCCTGACATGCTCTCAAAAAAAGCATCTGTTATAGACATTTCCATAGAAGAAAAAATGAAAGGCAAAGATCCAAAAACTGCCACACTCAACCAAGACAAAGCTGTTAACAAAAAGGCTTGTTGTAAATTAACTTTTCTATCATGATCAATATTTGTTAAAAAAAAAAGTGCTCCAAAAACTATAGTTACAATCGATGCGCCAAAAAAAGATGAGTCAATTTCTGAATAAATAAATTGTACAATTATAGGGACAAACATAGACACCCCTAAGATTATTTGTAAAATTCCAAGTGTAAAAAATACCGTTTTATAATTAGACATTTTGAAAGAACACTATTTTATGGTAAATAAATTTCAACTCTATAAGAATTAATAAAATCACAAATTTGAGATTTTAAAAGAACAATTCATGATTAAAAAAGAAGTTTTAGACAAAACCAGTGCGTGGCCTATCGCAGAAGCTAAAAAAATGATGAGAGAAAGAAAATCGTTCATTGAAAAAAAAGGAAAAATTACATTACAAACTGGATACGGACCAAGCGGTTTACCTCACATAGGTACTTTTGGAGAAGTTGCAAGAACCTCTATGATGGTAAATGCTTTAAAGCAATTAACAGATTTACCTACTGAAATTATAACATTTTCTGATGATATGGATGGTCTAAGAAAAGTTCCAGAAAATATTCCTAACCAAAATTTGTTAAATGAAAATCTTCACAAACCATTAACAGATGTTCCAGACCCGTTTGGGAAATTTAACAGTTTTGGTGAACATAATAATGAGATGTTAAAGGATTTTTTAAATAGTTTTAACTTTAAATATAGCTTTAAAAGTTCAACGGATTTGTACAAAACTGGATACTTTAACTCAACACTAAAAATAATTTTAGATAATTATGATGGTATAATGAATATTATACTACCAACCCTAGGTAAAGAACGTCAAAAAACTTACTGCCCATTTTTACCTATATGTCCAGACACAGGGCATGTACTTGAAATACCGGTTGTAGAAATTAATAAAGAAAAATTTCAAATAATTTTTGACAACAAAGGTAAAAAGCTTGAAAAAAGTATTCTTGATGGAAACTGTAAACTTCAATGGAAGGTTGACTGGGCTATGAGGTGGTATGCTCTTGATATTGACTTTGAAATGTATGGTAAAGATTTAATTGAAAGTGCAATATTATCCACAAAAATTATCAACTTACTTGGTAAAAAGAATCCCTCAGGTTTTGCGTATGAGTTATTTTTAGATGAAAAAGGTGAAAAGATTTCTAAATCGAAGGGAAATGGAATTACTATTGATCAATGGTTGAAGTATGCATCTCCTGAAAGTTTATCTTTATATATGTATCAAAACCCAAAAAGGGCAAAAAAATTATATAAGGAAATTGTTCCAAAGGCTGTAGACGAATATTTAGACAATATTGAAAAATCTAAAAAACAGACAGATCAGCAACTGATAATGAATCCGGTCTGGCATGTTCATGAAGGCAAAATCCCAACCGAAGAAATGATTATGACTTTTTCGATGTTACTTAACTTGGTTGAAACAAGTAATGCAGATAGTAAGGATTTACTTTGGAAATTTGTTAAAAAATATAAACCAAATATCAAAGAAGAAAACTCTCCAATCTTTGATGCATTAGTTGGATATGCAATTAAATATTTTAATGACGTAATCAAATCAAAAAAAAAATATAAAAAACCAAGTGCGAGTGAAAAAAAAGCTCTTCTAGCTTTAATTAAAACCTTAGAAAAATGTAATGATGGAATGTCACCTGAAGATATTCAAACTTTAATTTATTCAGCTGGTAAAGAAAATGGCTATGCTGATAAACTTAGAGATTGGTTTAAATTAATTTATGAAGTCGTTTTTGGTGATGAAAATGGTCCAAGAATGGGTTTTTTCATAAGTTTTTTTGGTGTAAACGAAACTAAAGAGCTTATAACGAATAAATTAAAATAATGTTTTCAAATTTAAGATCTTTAATATTTAAAATAGATCCTGAAAGAGCTCACTTTTTAGCAATACAGTCGCTCAAACTCAACCTAGTTTCAAATATCTTTGATGAGCATAAAAATGATCCCATTTTTAAGACAAAAATTTTTAACAAAGAGTTAAACAATCCTGTGGGGATAGCTGCAGGATTTGATAAAAATGCGGAAGTCTACAACCCTTTATTTAAGTTGGGATTTGGATTAGTAGAAGTTGGCACAATCACACCTTTAAAACAATATGGCAATAGTAAACCTAGAGTTTTTAGATTAGTAGAAGACCAAGCGCTCATAAATAGATTGGGCTTTAATAATCATGGTTCAGATGTTGTATTAAATAGGATTAAATCAAATAACAAACTAGGTGTGTTAGGAATTAACGTTGGTCCCAATAAAGACTCTGATAATCGAATAAATGATTATTTAATAGGAATTGAAAAATTCCATGAAGTTGCAGATTATATTACTATTAATATCTCTTCACCAAATACCGAGAATTTAAGAAATTTCCACGATGAAAGAAAATTACAAGATTTACTTAAATCTGTTTCAAAGAAGAAAAAAAATTTAGATACAAATATTCCAATAGTGGTAAAAATTTCACCTGATATAGATGAAAATCAGATAAATCTAATTTCAGAAATTCTTTTAGAAAATGATGTAAGTGGAATAATTATTTCAAACACTTCGGAAACATCAAGAGATATTTTAAAAAATATTCAAAGACATCAAAAAGGCGGATTGTCCGGAAAACCTATTGAAAAAAAATCAAATTTATTAATAAACAAGTTTTATAATCTATTAAAAGGTAAGATTAAGATCATTGGGGTAGGAGGAGTGGACTCAGGACAATCAGCTTATGAAAAGTTTTTATTAGGTGCAGACTATATTCAATTATATACAGGCATGGTATTTCAAGGTCCAAATATAGCTAGTATTATTAAAAAAGACCTAAAAGAATTATTAACTAGAGATGGTGTTAAGAATTTTAGTGAAATTATAGGAAATAAAACTCTTTCTTAATTCTATTAAACTTGACGACACTAGCATCTAACCTTATATAGGCACTACTATCATGTCAAAAAAATGTGAACTTACTGGAAAAAATCCTATGAAAGGTCATAACGTTAGTCACGCTAACAACAAGACTAAAAGAAGATTTTTGCCCAATCTTAAGAAAGTAAAATTTACTAGTGAGTTAATGAAAAGAAGCTTAAAATTAACAGTGAGTAATGCTGGAGTTAGATCAGTTGATAAAAAAGGTAGTTTTGACGAATATTTAAAGACTGTAAAAAATAAAAACTTATCTCCAAGACTTAAAAAATTAAAAAAAGGTATATTAATTAAATCTCCATTTAAGAAAAAACCTTTAACCAAATCCGCGTAATGAATAAATTATTCTTATTTCTCTCATTTTTAATGGGAGTGGTTGTTTTATCCTCAAATTATTTAGTACAATTTCCAGTTAAATATTATGGTCTAGAGGAGATACTAACTTATGGAGCATTTAGTTACCCAATAGCTTTTTTAATAACTGACTTAGCAAACAGATCTTATGGAAAATTAGTTGCTAGAAAAATTGTTTATATTGGTTTTGCAATAGGAATTACTTTTACTCTTATATTCTCAACTAATTTTGCAGATTTAATTTCAGTAAGAATTGCAATTGGCTCAGGAACAGCCTTTTTAGTCGCTCAACTATTAGATGTCCAAATATTTGATCAATTAAGAAAAAGAAAGTGGTTTATTGCTCCCTTAACATCTTCTTTAATTGGATCTACGATTGATACATTTTTATTTTTCTCAATATCTTTTTATGCAACAGGTATTCCTTGGGTTACCTTATCTTTAGGAGATTTAGCAGTAAAGATACTCGTTGCTCTTGTTATGTTAATTCCATTCAGAATTCTTCTTGGTACTTTAAAGCCGGTATAGTTTAGATTTTGGGCTCTGGTTGTGTCATACAATGAATAGCTCCAAAACCCCAAATGAGTTTAGTGCAGTCAATTGGTATAATTTTTTTATTTTTAAAAAATTTTTTAAAAATTAAAATTACTTTTTTATCATTTTTGTCGTTAAAGATTGGTAATAGTACTATTTTATTAGCAATATAAAAATTCAGATAACTTGCAGGCACTCTTACTTTTTCAATATATATAGGCTTAGGCATTGGTATTTCAATTATTTTAAACTTTCTTTTATTTATATTTTTAGCTTTCTTTAAAATATTTAAATTTTCATTTAAATTTTTATAATTTTTTTCATTTTTATTTTTTTCGACTGCAGTCATAATTGCGTCTTTAGAAACAAACCTTGAAATATCATCGATGTGTCCGTGTGTATCGTCTCCTTTAATCCCCTTATTAAGCCAAATGAAATTTTTAACATTTAAATATTTACTTAATGTTTTTTCTAAAGATTTTTTTGTAATCCCAGGATTTCTCTCTTGTACTTTGCTTAAAAGACATTCCTTTGTTAGAAGAACTGATCCTTTACCATTAACATCTATAGCACCACCCTCCAATACTAATTGTTTTGACTTATTATTAATCTTAACAACAGGATCTATTTTTTTTACTTTAGTTAATTTTGATAATTTATTATTGATATTGTTGTCTTTTTTATAATCTTTGTATTTACTCCATGCATTGAATTTAAAATTTACAATCAACTTTTTTTTGGTCTTTTCATTTATTATATAGATTGGACCAGAGTCTCTTAACCAAATCCGATTAGTGGTTATTTTGTAAAAAATAATATTTTGTAATTTATTAGGAAATTTATTTAATAAGTTTGTAATTTTTTTTTTGTCTTTATAATTATTTATTAATAAATTTATCTTTTGTGATCTAGATAATTCACTTATTATTTGTGTAACTACTTTTGGGATATTTTTAAAAAGACCAGGCCAGTCACTTTTGTTGTATGGCCAAGCTATCCATACACTTTCTTGCAACTCCCATTCTGCAGGCATTCTGTAGCCAATGAGAGATAAATTATTATTCATCTTTTGGGTTTTTTAGAAGTCCCTTGTAATAATCTATTCTTCTATCTCTTAAAAATGGCCAATGATTTCTAGCTGTTTCAATTTTATTTAGATCAATGCTAGTAATTAAGATTTCCTCTTTATCTGATTTTGATTTCGCAATAATATTTCCACTGGGATCGATAATCATTGAGTTACCCCAAAAGTGTATTTTTCTTTTTCCAGTTTTCTCTAAACCAATTCTATTTATAGCAGCAACAAATACCCCATTTGCTATGGCGTGAGATCTTTGGACGGTTATCCATGCTTCTAATTGGGATTTTCCAAACTGTTGTTTCTCTTTAGGGTGCCAACCAATCGCTGTTGGATAAAATAAAATTTCTGCTCCTTTTAGCGTTGTTAGTCTGGCAGCCTCTGGAAACCATTGATCCCAGCAAATCAAAGAACCAACTTTTCCATATTTTGTTTTTGTAGATTTAAAACCTAAATCTCCTGGAGTGAAGTAGAATTTTTCATAATAACCTGGATCATCTGGAATATGCATTTTTCTATACTTTGATAGAATTTTACCATTGTCGTCAATTACAACGCTTGTGTTATGATAAAAACCAGTAGTTTTTTTTTCAAATAATGAAATCATTAAAACAACAGAAAGTTCTTTGGCTAATTTACAATATATATCTGATATTCTACCTGGAATTTTTTCTGCTAACTTAAACTTAGCATGATTTTCACTTTGACAAAAATATGGAGATAAAAATAGTTCAGGTAGACATATTATTTTTGCTTTTTTCTTTGCTGCTTCTTTAATCTTAATTACAGAACTTTCTATATTTTTATTTTGATTATCAAAAACTTTAGTTTGAATTAAACCAATTGTAGTTTTTTTTGCCATGAATTATTTAAAAATATTTGAAAAATTTTTCCGATCTCTACTTTTCCATTCCCCTCTATGATAAGCATCACTAGCTATTAGAGGCAAAACGCTTGTAGCTTCTGCAAAAACCATTTGTTCCTTCGTGATATCAACTTTACCCCAAGAACTTGCCTCCTTTAGTGTTGAACTACTACATGCTCCATCTCTACTATCTGCAACTGTGATTTGAACAGCATACTTATGCATATCAACATTTTTACCTAAAAGTTCTGCACATATAACTGTATCTTGAATGAAATTCTTTGGTACACCACCACCTATCATGAATAATCCTGAGCCTTTGGATTTAATCTTTATTTCTGTAAGTTCTCTAAATTCCCTGATGGAGTCAATTGTCATATGTTTTTTTGGATTTTTTTCCTGGTGCATTACTAAACCAAATCCTGCACTCGAGTCTGTAAAAGCAGGGCAGAAAATTGGAACATCATTATCAAATGCTGTTTCAATTAATGAAGCTTTCTTTTTTGAGTTTTTTTTTAGATATTTTCCCATTTCATTAATGAATTCTCTAGATGTGTAACTCCTTGGTTCTAACGTATTTGCTATTTCACATATAATTTTGTCACACATTTGAAGCTCTTCCTCATCGATATAAGTATCGTAAATTCTGTCGATATAGTTATTTCTTAACTCGGTATCATCTTGAAACTGTGAACCCTGGTAATGTTTAAAACCTAGTGCCTCAAAAAAATCCATATCTACAATTGAGGCTCCTGTTGCAACAATGGCATCAACCATATTATATTTAACTAAATCTTTATAAATATTCATACATCCAGCAGCCGATGTTGATCCAGCTAGAGTTAGGAAAATTGTACAATCTTTATCCTTCAACATTTCATTATAAATATTAGCTGCATTAGCAGTTTCTCTAGATACGAAAGACATTTTTTCCATTGATGAGATTATCTTTCTTGAATCAAAGGAGGTGATATCAATGTGTTCTACTGGGTTTTTTAAGAAATCTTTTTTACTATTATGACCCAGATTTTTTTGGTCTGACATTAAGCGACCATATTAGCTTTATTGCTATCTTTATCATACATAGTCATTATTGGTTTATCTTCGACTTCATAAATCTCATCTGAATAGTAACCATTGAATTGGGTTCTAAAAGTTAATCCATAAGCTCCAAGCTGACCAAGTTCTATATAATCATTTTCTTTAATATTGTTTGGGAGCAAAAAAGGACCCTTCATATAATCCATGCTATCACATGTTGGACCAAAAAAATCAAAAGCGGTTAATTTTTTAGAAATAATTTTATTTGAGTTATCTTTAATCATTTTTGATGGGTAAACAATATTAGGTGTACCAGCATCAAAAAGAGTACCGTATGTACCATCATTTATATAAAGTTTCTGTTTCTTTCTTAGGTTAACTCTAACAATTGTTGATCCACTTTCTGCAACCAGTGCTCTTCCAGGTTCACAAATTATTTTTGGTATTTTTTCAAGTTTTAAATTTTCTAGACTTTTTTTAATTTCAGCAAAATAACTATTCAAAGATTGAGGAATTAAATCAGGATAAATAGTTGGAAATCCACCTCCTATATTTATATAATCTGGAACTATTTTTGTTTTTTTTATTATGTTTCCAATTTCAGTTACACCCTTTGCGTATGAGATTGGATGCATACATTGAGATCCAACATGAAAACTTAAACCGATTTTTTTTGCATGTTGTTTCGCTAATCTAGTTAAACCTATAGCCTCAGAAGTTAAAGCTCCAAACTTTTTCGATAAGTCTATTTCTGCATGTTCGTTTGAAACTGCCACTCTTACAAATAGTTCTAAATCTTTTGCATTATTTGTGCTTTCTATAATTTTGATTAATTCATCCTTAGTATCTAAAGAAAAAGTTTTAACATTGTAATTAAAATATGATTCCTTAATACTTTCTCTACTTTTTACAGTATGCATATACGAGCATTTTGCAGTATGACTAAAATTTCTTATGCTTCTTATTTCTTCGATAGATGCAACATCAAATTGATCTATTCCACTATCTATTATTGTTTTTATTATTTCTGGATGAGGATTTGTCTTTAAAGCATATAAAACTGATCCTGAGAATTTTTTTAAAAAAAAATTTTACAGCAGACTCAATTGAGTTTTTTCTAATACAATATACCGGTTTTTCAGGTTTCAGTTGATTTACAAGATCTTCAACTGATTTAAATTTTTGCATTTGTAATGCCTCCAAAAAAAATTTAACAAAAAAAAGTCTTTTAAATAAAAAAAACTTTAATATTTTCCGCATGTAAAGTTAAAAATCACTAAAGTAAAGCAAATAATTCAGGTCAGTATTGTTAAATAATCATGTATTGAAAAATTCAACTCAGTTACCATATAAGGCTTATGAAAGAACAAGCAACACTTCAAAACCTTAGTGATTTTGAGAATAAATCACTATTAATTTGCGATGATGATAATCCTTTTAGGGAAAGATTAGCAAGAGCAATGGAAAAGAAAGGTTTTGAGGTTTTTCAAGCAGAGAGTGTGCAAAAAGGTATCGAAGCTGTTAAAGCAAAAAAACCTGGATTTGCTGTAGTAGACCTCAGACTTGGCGATGGAAATGGTCTTGAAGTAGTAAAAGAAATTCAAACCTCAAATAATGATAGTAGAATTATAATGTTAACTGGTTATGGAAACATTCCAACAGCAGTAGCAGCTATTAAAGAGGGTGCAATTGATTATCTTGCTAAGCCAGCAGACGCTGAAGATGTTGAAAAAGCTTTGTTAGCAGATCCATCAAAAAAAGCTGCACCTCCAGAAAATCCTATGTCAGCAGATAGAGTAAAATGGGAACATATCCATAGAGTGTTTGAGCTTTGTAATAGAAATGTGTCTGAAACAGCACGAAGACTTAAAATGCACAGAAGAACTCTCCAAAGAATTCTCTCTAAAAGATCACCTAGATAAATTTTCTAATTTTTATAATTTTCTTAACTAATAATGCCAAAATGGAAATTTTAAATATTTCAGCCAACAAAAAAGGTTTAGCTCCTAAAGCTAAAATAGGCTTGTCCCATCCGATTAATGTCCCTAACCACAATAATCCTAAAATATATATTGTTGAAGTTGCAAGTATTAGTTTACCCAAAACAACAAAAAGACCATCCTCAAATTTAATCATAGATGCTAAATAGCATGCTGTTAAGAATCCAATTAAATATCCCATAGTTGGACCAGTAAAATATAAAAATCCGACACCTTTTTCTGGAGAATTTGAAAAAACTGGTAATCCTGCAATTCCTTCAATTAAATACAATCCGATTGTAGCTAATCCAATTTTATAACCTAAGCTAATTCCTAAAAATAAGACTACAAAAGTTTGCATAGTCATAGGGACTGGGTAAAAAGGAATTTTTATTTTTGCAGAAATAGTTAAAGCTATTGAACCAAGTATTATAGCTAACAAAGATTTAATTATTTTAGGTTGTGTAAGATTTTTTGTTAATTCCATAAAATTAATAATACTCTTAATTGTTAATATAATCTAGTGATTAGTAGATTAAATTAAAGTTTAGACTATATTAACTAGAAAACATTTAATAAATTTTAATGAGTAAAATACAAAAAACTGATCATTTTTATCTTATTGATGGTTCTGGATATATCTTTAGAGCTTATTACGCACTACCACCATTAAGTAGAAAAAGTGATGGACTGCCAACAGGCGCAGTTAGTGGTTTTTGCAGCATGCTTTTTAAACTTTTAGAGGACTCAAAATCAAATCAAAATTTGCAGAAACCAACTCATTTTGCGGTTATTTTTGATTCTGCCAGGAAAACATTTAGAAATGAAATCTATAGTGATTACAAAGCAAACAGATCTGAGGCGCCTGATGACTTGGCACCTCAATTTGAATATATAAGAAAGTCTGTTTTAGCATTTAACCTACCATCTGTAGATTTACCTAATTATGAGGCAGACGATTTGATTGCAACTTACGTTGACCAAATAATAAAAAAAGGAGCAAAAGTTACAATTGTTTCATCAGATAAAGATTTAATGCAATTATATCAAAAAAATGTTCGTATTTTTGATCCAATGAAAAATAAATTTGTGACTGAAGAAGATGTCATTAAAAAGTTTGGGGTAGATGCATCAAAAGTAATAGATGTCCAATCTTTAGCAGGTGATAGTAGTGATAACGTCCCAGGTGTACCTGGAATAGGAATAAAAACTGCTGCTGAGCTTATTAATAAATATGGCACTCTAGAAAAATTATTGAAGTCAGCTCATGAAATCAAACAAAACAAAAGACGAGAAACTCTCTTAGAAAATAAAGATAAAGCATTAATTAGCAAAAAACTTGTGACATTAGATCATAAATCTCCAATAAAGAGACACCTAGATGAGTTTCAGTTAAAAAGTATAGACAAAGAAAAATTATATAAATTTCTAAGAGAGATGGAATTTAATAGATTATTAAGTTCTGCTATTTCTGCATATGGAGAGCCAGACCTAACGAGCTCTGTTCCAGAAACTAAAAATATAGAAAAGCAAAGTCCAATTAATAATAAAAATTATTATTTGATTTCCAACGCAGATGAAATAGATGAGTGGGTTAAAGAGGCCGAAGAGTTAGGAGAGGTTGCTGTTGATACTGAAACAAATTCTCTAGATCCTCATCAAGCAGAGCTTGTAGGTATCTCGCTTTCTTCAAAAATAGGGAAGGCCTGCTATATTCCAATTGGTCACAAATCATCAAAATGTATCAAAAAGGGAGCTGTTATTAAAAAACTAAAAAAATTATTAGAAGATCCAAGTGTTAAAAAAATTGGTCAAAATATTAAATTTGATTTTATTGTTTTATTTAAACACGGCATAACATTGTCTGCCATGGAAGACACAATGTTGATGTCTTACGTTTTAGATGCAGGAAAAAATAGACATAATATGGATACATTATCAGAATTACATCTTGGACATAAAACGATTTCTTTTAAAGAAATGGTGGGAACTGGAAAAAAAGAAATCA
Source organism: uncultured Pelagibacteraceae bacterium (assembly GCA_902528505.1). Taxonomy (GTDB): domain Bacteria; phylum Pseudomonadota; class Alphaproteobacteria; order Pelagibacterales; family Pelagibacteraceae; genus Pelagibacter. The sequence goes on along the minus strand of CABZSY010000018.1, from coordinate 316 downwards.
ATTTTAGTGAAGTAGAAGTTGAGAAAGCAAAAGATTATGCAGCTGAGGATGCTGATGTAACTTTTAGACTTTATAAAAAATTTCTTAAAAATCTAAAATCTGAAAAACTAATTAATATTTATGAAATTTTTGAAAAGCCATTAATCAAAATTCTAGCATTTATGGAAATAGAGGGTGTTGAGATTGATAGTAAGTTTTTAACTTCTCTTTCAAAAAAATTTGAAAAAAAAAATATTAACATTAGAAAAAGATATATTTAAAATTTCAAAAAAAGAATTCAACATCGGTTCACCAAAACAACTAGGTGAAATCATTT
>CABZSY010000017.1 GCA_902528505.1 uncultured Pelagibacteraceae bacterium | reverse complement strand
TTAAATAATTTTTTAAAACCATTACCTTGTGTTGAACTAGTTTCAATTACTAGACGATCAAAATATTTTCTTATTTCGTAGTTATTATTTTCATTTATTATTTCGTAATTTGCTTCCTCGTATGCCATTGTTTGAGAACTTAAAGTTAATATTGATATTAAGATTAGTAATATTTTTTTCATTTTGAATTATTTAAACTATCTCTGGTTGAAGTTATCCACAACCATACAAAATGTAGTTTGGATGTTCACCTTTTGATTCACTTTTGATTCAGTTACAGACTCAAAATACAACCTATTGACTGCATTATATAACTGCGCTACAAATAAGAACAAAACAAGAACATGAAACTAACAATCCCTTATTATCTACATAAAGCAGGTGCTGGTTTTCCTTCCCCTGCCACTGATTATATCGAAGAAGATATTGATCTAAACATGCATTTGATAAGGAATGTTCCAGCTACTTTCATCATCAGAGTTCAGGGTAAATCCATGGTGGATGTTGGAATTAATGATGGAGATTTATTGGTTGTCGATAAAAGTTTAAAACCAAAAAACTTTTCAACTGTGATTGCAAATGTTCATGATGAATTAGTAGTAAAAACTTTAGTTCAAGAAAGAGATAAAAAATTTTTAACTTCAGGATCTAAAGAATTCACTGACAGAATTTTAATTAATGAAGAACAAGATATTTTTATTTGGGGGGTAGTTACTTATGTCATCCATTCTACGTACTAAAAAAATAGCATTAGTTGATTGTAATTCTTTTTATGTTTCTTGCGAAAGACTATTCAATCCCAAAATAAGAAGAAAGCCTGTCGTTGTTTTATCTAATAATGATGGCTGTATCATTTCAAGATCTAATGAAGCAAAAGCTTTGGGAATTAAAATGGGTGAGCCGTACTTTAAAGGAAAAGATATTATTATTAAAAATAAAGTTGAGGTTTTTTCCTCAAATTATTCTTTGTATGGAGATTTATCTAGGAGAGTAATGCGAACTCTTAAAAGATTTAATTCAGAAATAGAAGTCTATTCAATTGATGAAGCATTTTTAGATTTATCTAATTTTCCTGACCAAGATATAGAAAAAGTTGGTAGAGAAATTAGAGAAACAGTTTTACAATGGACAGGTATTCCAACTAGTATTGGAATTGCTAAAACAAAAACTTTAAGTAAAATTGCAAATCATATTGCAAAGAAAAAACAATCAGGGGTTACCAGTTTAATTGGTATAGAAAACTTAGATCCTATTTTAGAAAAAGTTGAAATTAATGATGTATGGGGTGTTGGCAGACAACTAACTAAGTTTTATCAAAAGCATGGAATTTATAATGCTAAACAATTAAAAAATAAATCTAATACCTGGATCAAAAAATCTTCTAATGTTTTAAGTTCAAGGACAGCAATGGAGCTCAGAGGAGTTCCTTGTATAGGTTTAGAGACGACTACCACTAAAAGAAAAAGTTGTGTTGTATCTAGATCATTTGGAAAAAGAATTGAAATATTCCAAGAGTTAAAAGAGGCAGTTGCAAACTATTGTTTAAATGCCTCTGAAAAAATTAGATCAGAGTCTTTGGTTGCAAAAGCAATTACAGTTTTTGTTAGAACTAGTCCTTTTCAAAGAAACTTTGGCTATTATTCAAATGCAAAAACAGTTGATTTTCCAATCGCAACAAATAATAGTATTGAAATAGTTAAAATAGCAGTTTCAATTTTGGAAAGTATATTTAAAAATGGATACCGCTACCAAAAAGCAGGGGTGATGCTAACAGGATTATCTAATGCTAGTGATAAAACAAATTTATTTACCTCTGAAAAAGATGAAAAAATAAATAGCTTGATGAGATCAATTGATAATACCAATCATCGATATGGGAGATCTACTTTGAGTGTTGCAAGCGCTGGAGTTCACAAAAAATGGAATATGAGAAGACAATACTCTTCTAAAATTGATACAGCTGACTTTTATTGTCTGCCAACGATTAGAGCTTGATTTATTTAACTTTTTGAATAAAAAAGATTATGCAAAACCAAGAAATAGTAAAAATAATAGAAAACCTAGGAGGGCGAAGAGGTTATGAGGAGAAAAGAGCCTCAAAATTAGGTTTTACATGTCTCTATGATTATTTTGAATATAAAATAACAAAGAAACAGAAAGCTATTGAAAATGAGCAAAAAGAGTTGGAAGCCAGAAGAGTTAATAATCAACCAAAAGCTGTTAAAAAAAGCTGTAGTTGTTGCTAAGCTTTAAAAAGTTTGTCAGATAGATTTTGTAAATTCTCTCCCCAAAAAACATCTTTTTGAATACGTTTAAAATCTAAATCAAATACAGTGGACATTGCTGATGCATAAATTGATCTAGCATCAATAGTAGAATTTAAATCTCTTCCTTCGAATAATTCTTTTCTTTTCAATCCAGGCCAATCTGTGTGTACTTGAGCTTTTTTAACTAATCCACCAGCCATTAAAACAGCTGAGCCATAACCATGTTCAGTTCCATTGCTGCTGTTCTGTTTAATGGTTCTACCAAACTCAGTTAAGGTTAAAATTAAAGTGTTATCAAAAGATTCTTTGGTCATTGATGACTTTAGAGATCTAATAATATTATCATAATCTGAAAGGCAATCTGCGTGAGCTCCATTTGTTGCTCCTTGTGCAGCATGAGTATCAAATCCATCAACCTCAAATACAGCTACTTTTGGGCCATCAGGTTTAGATAATTCATTAGCAGCGTTTGATGCAAGCACCCAACTGTTATCACTTGATGTGTTGCTTAATTCTCTTGTTTGAATTATCTCCATATTTTCACTTAATAATTTTTCATCATATTGTTTGTATGCATCTTGAATCATTTTTAAAGTAGAAGGATAAGGCAATTTATGACCAACTGGAAAATAGTTATTATTCATTGGAACACCTCTTATTAGTAAAGGCATCGGTAGCGCTAAAGCTAATCCATTTCCAGTCAATCCAGCAATTTTCATACCTCGTCCAAGCCAACCTGTTTTTTCTTGGTAAGGTATTTTACCACCTGACTCCATTAAATTTTGACCATCAAAGTGTGATCTACCTGTATATGGAATATTTGTTGCATGGATAGCTGCACTTTGATTTTGATCCCAGAGGCTTTTAAATGTTTTCAATGCAGGGTGTAAATCAAAATCGCTTGTTAATGGCAAAGTTTTATCAAGTTTAATTTTACTTCTGAGTTTTTCAAAATTTTTATCACTCTTGATAGGTATGGCACATAAACCATCCATTCCACCTCTTAACATAATAACTATTAAATTTTTTTTTGTTCCAGAATTTGCATATCCTGCAGCTCCAAATCCAGCAAAATACAAAGATGTTAATGCTGTTGTTTTTAAAAAATCTCTTCGAGTTATCTTCATGATTTTAAAAACTCCGGATGATTAAAAAGTAAAGTTTGTTTTTCAACGATTCTATTTTTTTGATCTATATATTTCATAATTTTTCCTGGATTATCAAAGTTTTTTTGAACTATATTTTCATAATATTCATTATTATTATTCTCCATTTTTGAAAAAGAATGACTTAACTTTGCATACACAAGTCTTCTTATTAACAATTCTGGTGAAATCCATTCATCGGAGTGATCAGGCCAACCATTAGGTTGTTTTGCTCTATAAGGATGGTGCCCTAAGTTTCTTAAGAGCCTCTCGGGAGATCTTTGTTTTCTTGAAGGTTTTGTTCCTAACTCATATGAGTCCATTATCTCTGGTAATGGAGGCCATTGCAAATCACCAATTTTAGCAACTTGGATAAACCAATTTTCAGGAGTTTGGAACTTTTTAAATTTATTATTATTTTCAAAAGCAACTTTAATTGCTGCTTTATGTATTTCAGGAAGAAATCCATCAGACTTTTTAAAAGCATCAATAATAGGTTGCTTCATCTCTTTCGAAGGCTCATCAGTAATTAAATATTTACATAATCTATCTGCGACAAAGTCTCTACAATTTGGATGGTTTACTAAATCTTTAATAACTAAAGCTAAACTTTTTCTTCCTTTTTTATATGTTTTTCCTAAAACATTTTTTTTCCCAGGCTGATGGTATTCGCTGTTAAACCAGATATTCCCTGTCTCTAACCTTGTTTTACTCCATCTTTGTTGCCAACCTGTCATAATGTATGCGAGCTGAACAACATCTTCTTGATTATAACCAGCTTTAGGAGAGACGGTATGAAGTTCTAATAATTCTCTTGCATGGTTTTCATTAATAGTAGCTGGTCTTTTTTTTCTTCTTCTCCATTCATCACTAGCAGTAACACTCTTGGGTCCCGCACTTTCACTGTTGTCCAAATGATGAATCATCGCCCACGAGGTAGTTACATCATAAACCATTTTTTCAAATGTTTGATTTAAGTTTGGTCTTATAATTTCTCGCTGATAAGGACCTGTAGAATAATTCGCTAAAAAATCCTTTTCACTAATTGCAAAGAAATTTCCCCAAAACATCCAAAGTTTAGCAAGAACAGGATGCTGACTATTTATTCCTTCATTATGTCTAATAGATATCTCTAATGATTCCCAAAACTTTTGTCCCGTTTCATGTCTTAATAAATTTTTATAAGTTTTATATAAATTTTTATCATTCTTATATTTTTTTCTTAAAACTTTCCTGTCTCCATAAACCCAACTTTTATAATGATTTCTCAATTCTTTTTCTGAATATATTTTGCCTTGCCAAGATAAATCTGGAATTTCATTAACTTGGTTTAGAGCCCAGTTTAAAGGGTCTGTGGGCACTTCTTCTTTTGGTCCTATTCCAAATGCAACTTTTCGAAAAAAGTTTTTCATATTTAAAATTATAAAAATTATTTTATTTTTTCAATATCATTAATGTTTGTTAAACAATTATTAAATTCATCAATATTTTCTCTTAAAGCTAAACTAGAAATTGAATAAATCATAATAAGCAAAAATACTAATGGTAACGAGGTAACCACCGAAGCATTACTCTTTATGAGTAAAATATAGAAAACAATGAATAATGCAGATCTGATTAAAACTGTTTTTCTATAAACGCTTACTATTGATAGAGAATGTTTTAATAAATTAAAAAAACTCATTTTTGAAGGTCCAAAATATCTAGGACCTCTAATTGATGGGATTGATATCAAATCTTTTTCTACTTTTCTTAATGAACCTGAAAAGCTACTCCATGTAGCTTTTTCTTTTAACATTTTTTCAATTGTTGTTTTTGTGAGACAGGTATAGTTTCCAAATTTAATTGATTGACCAGTAAATGCTAAAGTTAAAAGCTTATGAAATTTATAACATATTTGAAAAAATAATCCCTCTGATCTCTTTATTCTTTCTCCTACAATTGATTTTTCTCCTGATTGATCCGAAATTTCTATGAAATTTTTAATTTCTTCAGGTCTATCTTCTCCATCCCCATCCATTGGAATTACATAATCAAATTCCTTTTTTTCGTAAATATATTTTAATCCTGAGGCAATACATCTAGCGTGTCCTCTGTTTTGTTTCATATTGATGATTTCTAGCGAATGTATATTTTCTAGATTTGGATAAGTATCTACAATTTGTTGTGAAGAAGCATCATTTATGACTACGACTGATACTTCGGTTTTTCCAATATTTACCTTTTTATTAATATTTTCAATTAATTTTGTTAAAGACTCTCTATCGTTATAAATAGGAATTAAAATTATATACTTTTTCATAAATTATCTTGAACCCACGCATACATTATCAAGGCACATATAATCTTTCAATTGATCTAGTTTATCTCTATCTATAATGCCTTCCCAAACTGGTCTTGATTTTAGATGATATGATAAGTTACCAGCGTTCCATTCGTTTCCTAAAACTACATTAATCTTTGAGTCAAATTGTTGATCCCAAGCATATTGGGTTTTAAGTGCAATTTCTTTTCCAGGATAGTCCGTTCTTTTGTCACCCTTTGAGATTGATACATAAGCGTATAGTGCTGGTGACAAAAAGAAAAAAAGCACAAATCCGATCACAAATGGTTTTAGTTTCTTGATGTTGATTTGAGTTTGAAGCATATAAACAAACAATGTACCAAAAAATAAATAAAATGGTGTCATCCACATAGTTCTAATTTTTGATCCAGTAATAAATGAGGTTAAAAGCATTAATAAAATTGGCAAAAGATTTATAGATAATAAAAAAAGCAATTTTTTATCCTTAAAATTTATTTTAAATTTTATTTTTTGAACTAATAGCCAGGTTAAAATTAAAAATGGAATTAATATTCCAATTTGTTTTCCTATGAAAATTAAAGGAAACTGAATATGGTTTATCAAGCTGGATTGTTCTAAACCTATTCTAGCAAGACCATAAGTAATTGTAATAAACTCATTGTTCTTAAGCCAAATAAAGTGGGGTACTAAAATAACTAGAAATACTTCAGCCGTTATCAAATATTTAAAATCAAATTTTCGATCTTTCTTAATGAAGATTAGATAAATAAACAACAGATCAATAGATACTAAAAGATAAACAAATAAGTATTTTGACAAAAAACCAAAAGCTGCAAACAGACCAACTAAAAAACATTCAGAAAATTTAATGTTTTTTCCACTAAATATTCTCCATGAGTAATAAGTAGTCAGTGACCAAAATGGTAGTTGGCAAACATTTACGTTAAATTCTGGAGAAGTAAAATTATAAAAATAAATAGTTTCAATTAATAAAACTGAAATTAGACCTAGCAAGTTATTACCTAGTATCTCTTGAGAGAGTTTAAAAACATAATAGAATGAAATAACTACAAAAATTTGGCTTAAAAGATAATACGCCCAATCTTGTGGGCCAAAAATTTGATAAAAAACTTCTGGAAAGAAAGCACTCATAGGTGGGTGTTTATTAAATCCCCAATCTAAATTGCTTCCCCAAGCTATGGCTTCAATAGTGTCTAGAGGTAAGTTGTGATTAGTAAGTGATGGAATCAAAGTCCAGAACATTAGATGGGCTGTAACAAAAATATAAAAAATATTATTTATATTTTTAGTATTAATGCTCATTTATAAATATTTATATCAAATCAGTCTGCTTGACACCTCTAATTTGCTGAATATACTCCGTGCTCAAAATTTAGCTATGCCAAAGACTACTAAAGCAAAGAAAAAAGTCGCCAAATCAAAAACTAAAGTTGTAAGCAAACCAAAAAAAGCTGCAGCTAAAGCACCTATCAAAATTTCAAAAACTTATATTCCAAAAGATAATGAAAAATATATGTGCGAAAAACATAAAGTATTTTTTAGAATTAAACTTAATGAATGGAAAAAAGAATTAGTGAAAGCAAACAATGAAGCACTTTATAATGGAAGTATGGATGACAATAGTATTTCAGCTGATATTGTTGATCAAGCAAGTTCCTATACTGACAAAAATGTAGAAATGAAAGCTATCAATAGACAGATAAAACTAATTTCTGAAATTGATAAAGCCTTAATGAGAATTAGAGATGAAACATATGGATATTGTTTAGATACAGCTGAGCCAATTGGATTAAAAAGATTAATGGCAAGACCAGTAGCAAAATATACTATTGCAGCTCAAGAGAAACATGAAAAGGATGAAAAAGTTCACGCTGATGACTAGAAAAAATAAAAGAAAATCTGCATACCAAAATTCTATATCTTTCTTGTTTGCAAAAAAATATATTTATTTTTATTATCCTTTTATTTGGGCAATTTTAATACTTTACTTATTTCTTAAATGAACAAAAAATTAATTCTAATAATTATTATAGTCTTAGCAATAGAGTTGTCTGGAATGGGAATTTTTAGTTCTTTGTATAGATTGATGAGCTAAATTTAAGGCTTTGGTATAACTGCATCTTTATCCATAAAAGCATAACCTTTAATAACTGCATCACGACCTGCAATTTCTGAATACCATCTTGATAAATTTTGATAATTTTTAAGACCAATGTCGTGCCATTCGTGTCTAGCTAACCAAGGCCAAGTGGCAATATCAGCAATTGAATAATTTTCACCCGCTAAATATACATTTTTTGATAAGTGATTTTCTAAAACCTCATAAATACTTTTAGTAATTTCAAAATATCTTTTTTCACCAACTTCACTTAAGCCTTTATTAAATCTGTAAAAATAGTGGTACTGTCCTATCATTGGTCCAATCAATCCCATTTGTGCCATTAGCCATTGATCAATATTTAATTTATTCTCTTTGTCGTAAAATTTTCCACTTCTTTCTGATAAATAAATCAAAATTGCACCTGACTCGAAGATAGCTTGTTTATTATTTGAATGATCAATAATTGTTGGTATTTTTGCAAAAGGGCTAATTTTCTTAAATTCAGGTTTAAACTGATCTCCTTTAGCTAAATCTAATTTTGTAACTTTGAATTCAAAACCTATTTCCTCCAACATTATACTTATTTTTTTTCCATTAGGTGTATCAGATGAAAACAATTCAATCACTTTTAATACCAAGCCTTTCCTGAGCAGCTTTAGAAGTAGTTGTAAACTCAAATCTTAATTTTTCATCTGGTTTTGCATATTTAAAACAACCTCTGGCAGCCAGCGCTCCTTCATGAAAACCAGAAAGAATTAATTTTAATTTACCTGGATAGGAACAAATATCACCAATTGCAAATATACCATTTATATTGGTCTCAAAATTTTCTGTATTGACCTCAACTTTTTTTTTATCAATATTTAATCCCCAATCTAATATTGGACCAAGCTGCATAATCAAACCAAAAAAACCAAGTACATAATCAGATTTAATCTCTTTAATTTCACCCTCATCATGTTTTATTTTAACTGTATCAATATTATTTTCTCCTGAGACAGCTTCCATTTGATATTTGGTATATAAATTTATTTTACCTTGATCATTTAATTCTTTTACTTTTTGAACACTTGATTCTGCTCCACTAAATCCATCTCTTCGGTGAATTAAATTTACTTTTGACGTGTTAGAAAGTTCTATAGCCCAATCTAGTGCTGAGTCTCCTCCACCAAAAATTGAAATAGTTTTATCTTTAAAAATTGTTTTGTCTTTAACTGAATAAAATAATGAATTTCCCTCAAATTTTTCACATTCTTTTACTGGAAATTTTCTTGGTTCAAAAGATCCTACACCACCTGCAATAATAACACTTGCAACATCAAATTCTTTATTTCCATTAGTTCTTATATGCCAACGATTTCCAACTTTTTTAAGTTCTTCCACTCTTTGGTTTAAATGGAAATTTATATTAAATGGCTTTATTTGTTTTAAAAGATTATTGGTTAATTCTTCACCAGTACACTCGGGAATTGCTGGAATATCATAAATGGGTTTATCAGGATAAAGCTCAATACATTGTCCGCCAGCTTTATCCAAATTGTCAACTATCTCGCAAGTTAGTCCAATTATTCCAAGTTGATGTGCACAGAATAAACCTGTTGGACCTGCTCCAATAATTAATACATCTGTTTTTATCATTTATCCTTGCTTTGATGGAATATTTACCACCAACCCATCAAGTTTATCTGAAACAATAAGTTGGCAACTTAATCGGCTATTTTTTTTTGGCTCAAATGCCATATCTAACATATCTTCCTCACCATCTTCTTTTTCAGGAAGCTTGTCTAACCACTCGTCATTAACATACACATGGCAAGTAGCACATGACATTCCTCCTCCACAGTCAGCATCAATACCTGGAATATCATTTTGGATTGCGCCTTCCATTACTGTCAATCCATTTTGAACATCAATAGTGTGGGTGTTATTATCGTGCGTATTGTATGTAATTTTTGGCATGTTTTATATATAGGCTCTTCTTTAGATAGAGCAAGTGAGTAAAGTTAGACTACGACTTTTTTTAGACATTTTGTAACTGTGGTAAGTCTTTTTTAAGAAAATAATCTTCCTCTTTTGATTGTTTTATTATTGCTGGAATGATTTCTTTATATGCATCAATCAGTCCCTCATTTGTTCTTGGAAGTTGATCTTTAATGTGATGGTGTAGTTTATCTAGATTATAAGAGGGTACCGTAGGAAACATATGGTGTGTCAAATGATATTCCATCTTCCAATACAAAAAACTTAAAACAGGATTTAGGTACATTTCTCTTGAAGTAAGACGATGATCCTTAACATTTCTTGCAAGGCCAGCGTGTTGAGTAAAAGCAACAAGTTTATGTAATGTTTTTCCATAGAATTGCGGTAATAAAAAATAAAGAATAGGTAACCAACTTGTAGCTAATATTGACCACAAAATAATTGACAACCAAATAAATAAATAAATTCTTGAATTTAATATCGCTTTTGACTGAACACTTTCAGGAATACTGTCTTGCATAACTTTTGTTTTAATTCCAAAAGCGTGCTGAATAATTTCAAATGAAATATGTTTTTTAAAAAAAAGTAAATCTAAAAAAGGGGTGATATTTATCAATAATCTTTTTGGAGTTTCTCTTAAGTCATTGCCATATTCTATTTCATGATCAAAAGGATTTACTGTAGAATAAGTATTTCCATGATGAACGAAGTGGGTATATCTCCATCTTATAGGTTCAAAGTTCGACATGAAAGAGGAAACGTAATAAAAAATTTCATTTAAAAATTTAGATTTAAAAGCTGTCTTATGACCTGTCTCATGCCACAATGGATTAGAGAAAGAATAAATATTTCCGTAAACTAAAAACCAAAATACCGACCACCAGGTTCCCCAAGTTATAAAAGCTAAAGTTCCAGTTAAAATTAATAATCCAAAAAAAACTGAAATATGCTGAAGACCTTTTAAATCAGATTTTTTTGATAGCTCTGTAAGGATTTCTTTATCGACATGACATTTGTACCACTTATCTAATTTAACGTGCATTTCAAAATTTATGTATAGTTATTATACTTAATTTTATTACAGGCAAAAAAAAGGGCAAGTATAAAATTAAACCTGCCCTTAATTTTAATTATTAAGTAAAACTACTTAGCTCTTTTACCAGCAACACTAGTTGCAGCAGCCCAGATTACTAGACCAAATGCAATTTTGTTAATAAAGTCTGCTAAGTTGTAAACAACGTTAAGTGAGTCAGCATCTACTCCACCTGTTAGGTAACCAAATATGTAACCTAATGGGTAAATAGCCCAACCTACAGTAACAATCATTCTCATTGCACCAAAAGCAGTTACAAGTGCTTTGCTTCCACTTTTTGCTGCAGCTTTTCCAGCTTCACCTGAGAATACTTCATAAAGAATGTATACCCAACCTGCCATTCCGATTATAAATCCAAGAGTAGCGTTGATGTATCCAGCTTCACCTAAGTATCCACCGATTAACATTACTAATGATCCAAGTAGCAATCTCCAGAACATTCCAGAATTTGCCTTACCGATAGCTGCTAGAATTAAATAAAATTCTACCATCTGTAATGGTACAGTAATTAACCAGTCAATATATCTGTAAACTGTTGGTGAGTCCCCAGTAGCAACCCATACTTCTCTCATGTACATGTAGTGTATGAATGCAATACCAGTTACTAGCCCAGCAACGATAACTGAAGTTCTCCAGCCTGCTGCTACGTTACCAACTTCCATGAAAAAGAAAGCTGTCGCCGCTAACATTCCCATAGATATGATCCAGAATGAAATTCCTACGAAATCATCCTGATTCAACATGGTTGCGTCTGCTGCAATAGCTATACCTGAAAACCCAATCAGTGACATAGCTGCTAAAGCAAACAATTTTAGTTTATTCATAAAAAACTCCCTCTCTAGTTAGTTTTTATTTTTTTAGTTTATATAAACTAGACTTAAGCTTCCTTAAGTCAAAGTTCACGTTAAATAGCAAATAAAAATGGATTTGCGAAGAGCAAATTGTCACTAATTAACATTGATTTTACTTAATTTTTAAAATTAAATACAATTTATAAGTTAAAAACCAAATAAATTACTAAAATCGAATCGAATTAACATGTCAGATAAATTCAATAAAATTTATGATCATTCAATAAAAAATCCTGAAAAATTTTGGCAAGACGCAGCCGAAGACATCTTTTGGTTTAAAAAACCGACAAAAATTTTAAATCAATCTAATCCTCCTTTCTATAAATGGTTTGAAGATGGAGTAACTAACACTTGTTACAACGCCTTAGACATTCATATTGATCAAGGTAGAGGTAAAAACACTGCTCTTATCTACGATAGCCCAATCACAGGTAACAAAAGTAAATTTACCTACGAAGAACTTAGATCTAAAGTCGCAAAATTTGCTGGAGCACTAAAAGTTGAAGGGGTTAGCAAGGGTGATCGAGTAATTATTTACATGCCAATGATCCCTGAAGCAGTAATTGCAATGCTTGGGTGCGCAAGAATTGGTGTAATACACTCTGTAGTCTTTGGTGGATTTGCATCTACTGAACTTGCTAGTAGGATTGATGATAGTAAAGCGAAATTATTAGTTACTGCCTCTTGTGGTTTTGAGCCTGGAAGAACAGTTGAGTATAAACCGTTAGTTGATGAAGCGATCAAAATTGCAAATCATAAAATAGAAAAGATGATTTTATTTCAAAGACCAGGTCACGAGGTAAAATTAAATGCTCCTGTTGAAATTAACTGGGATGAAGTTGTATCTAAAGCAGAACCAGCTGATTGTGTTGAGATGAACTCCAATGAGTTTGCATATATTTTATATACCTCAGGCACAACTGGAACTCCAAAAGGAATAGTAAGAGATGTTGGCGGTCATATAGTTGCTCTAAAATGGACGATGAAAAACATTTATAATATTGATACCAATGATATCTGGTGGTCAGCAAGTGATATTGGATGGATTGTTGGACACTCTTATATTGTTTACGCACCTTTGTTTAAAGGATGCACAACAGTTTTATTTGAGGGTAAACCTGTTGGAACTCCAAATGCTGGAGCATTTTGGAAAATTATTTCAGACTATAAAGTAAAATCTTTGTTTACTGCACCAACTGCATTTAGAGCAATAAAGAAAGAAGACCCTGATGGTAAGTTTTTTTCAAAGTATGATCTTAGTAGTTTTGAAAGCTTGTTTCTTGCCGGAGAAAGAGCTGACCCAGATACTATCAAATGGGCTGAAAATTTACTTAAAGTTCCAGTGATTGATCATTGGTGGCAAACTGAAACAAGTTGGGCAATTAGTTCAAATTGCACAGGAATAGAAATGATGGAGACTAAGTATGGCTCAGCTTGCAAAGCAGTGCCTGGTTATGACGTTAAAATAATTAAACCAGATCAATCTTTAGCAAAACCAAATGAAATGGGAGATATTGTTGTAAAATTACCTTTACCGCCTGGAACATTCCCAACCCTATGGAATGCCGACAAAAGATATAAAGAAAATTACATGTCAAATTATGATGGCTACTATCAAACTTACGATGCAGGACATATTGATGATGATGGTTACATTTGGATTATGTCAAGGACAGATGATATCATAAATGTTGCAGGTCACAGATTATCTACGGGAGCAATAGAAGAAGTTTTATCTGAGCATCAATCTGTCGCCGAATGTGCAGTTCTAGGGATTGCTGATAAATTAAAAGGTCAATTACCAATTGGCTTAGTAGTTCTTAAATCTGGAGTAGACAAAGATACTGAAACAATTTCTAAAGAATGTATTCAAATGGTTAGAGCAAAAATTGGCCCTGTTGCTGCATTTAAAGTGGCAATAGTTATTAAAAGACTACCTAAAACAAGATCAGGAAAAATTTTAAGAGGAACGATCAGAAAAATTGCTGATAATGTTGAGTATAAAGTTCCCCCTACAATCGATGATCCAGCGATACTAACTGAAATAAAAGATGATTTAATCAAACATAAAATTCTTAATGGTTAAGACTTATATTTTTTTAGTTGGGGCGATATTTTGTGAAGTTGCTGGAACCATGCTGTTACCAGTATCACAAAACTTCACAAAACTAATACCAACTGTTGCTCTTTCAATATTTTATCTTTGTGCATTTTATCTTTTAACTTTTGTTGTAAATAAACTTCCAATTGCTATCGTTTATGCAACATGGAGTGGTCTTGGGATTTTTACAATTGCGATATTGGGTTATATATTTTTTAAACAAACTTTAGCTTGGCAAGCAATAGTGGGATTATTTTTAATTGTAATCGGTGTAATTCTTGTAAACAGTTTTACTGTAAAAATTAGCTAAATTTTAAAGGTGTCCCGTCAGGATCTCCTAATATCCTACCTTGATGCATTTTAATTTTGCCAGCAATAATTGTATGGGTAGGTGTTCCTTTAAATTTGTATCCATTAAATGGAGACCATGCACATTTACTCTCAATATTTTCATTTTTAATTTCAATAGTTTTGTTCATATCTACTATTGTAAAATCAGCATCATATCCTTCCTTGATAAATCCTTTGCTTTGAATGCCAAAAATTTTAACAGGGTTTTCACAAACAAGATTTATTAATTGAGTTAAAGATAATTTTCCATCATTCACATGGTTTAACATTACCGGCATTAAAGTTTGAACGCCCGGCATACCTGAAGGTGTTTCTGGATATTCTTTATCCTTATTAACTTTTAAATGAGGAGCATGGTCTGAACCAATTGTGTCATTGAAATTATTTCTTACCGCATACCATAGTCTATCGTAATGAGATTTATCTCTTAAAGGTGGATTCATTTGAGCATAAGTTCCAAGTTTATCGTAACAACCAGGTGCATATAGTGTTAAATGCTGAGGGGTAATTTCAAATGTAATATTTCCCTTATGTTGAGATAAAAAATCAATTTCTTCTTTTGTTGTTATATGAAGAACATGAGCTTTTTTATTATATTTCTCAGCAATTCTCACTATTCTTCTAGTAGATGAAATTGCGCACTCTGCACTTCTCCAAACCGGGTGAGTATGAACGTCACCCTGCTTTATTAGTTTTTTATTTACTTTTAATATTGCTTCATCTTCTGAGTGAACTGCAACAACTTTTGATGAATTTTGAAAAACTTTATCGATATCATCTTCTTCAGCAACTAGTAAATTTCCAGTTGAGGATCCCGCAAAAAGTTTAATACCACAACAACCTTCTAAATCTTTTAAACTTGCTAAATCGTCTGCATTGTCAGCTGTTGCGCCAAAATAAAATGCATAGTTGCAATACATTCTGTTTTTAGCGAGATCTAATTTTCTTTGAAACTCTTTTTTATTAGAAGTTGGTGGATTGGTGTTAGGCATTTCAAAAACACTAGTGATCCCTCCTGCAATTGCTGCCCGACTTCCAGAGTGAAGATCTTCAGTGTCAGTTGATCCGGGCTCTCTAAAATGAGTTTGAGTATCTATGCATCCTGGTAAAACTGTTTGGTTACTTGAATCAATTATTTCTTTAGCTTCTTCTGAAATTTGACCAATCTTATGAATTTTTTTGTCTTTAATTGCAACATCAACATCCTTTAATTCGCCATCAATGTAACATTTGCCGTTTTTAATTATAAGATCTAACATTTTGAAAAAATGTTATTATATTACATCTTATAATTAATCAAATATGAATATCAAAAACGTTTACATTTTAGAAGACAGGGCTATTCTTTACATAAACGGAGAAGATGCTGTAAGTTTTCTTCAAAACCTTATTAGTAATGATATTGGTAAAGTAAGTGAAACCTGCAGTTGCTTTGCATCATTATTATCACCTCAAGGAAAATTTTTGTATGAATTCATTATAATCAAACACAAGTCAGGTTTCTTGATCGATTGTGAAAAGTCTCAAGTTGATGGATTATATAAACAACTTAGTGTTTACAAGTTAAGATCAAAAGTTGAAATATTAAATCTTAGTAATGAGTTTGTAGTTGCTGCTTTTAGCTATGAAAAGTTTTTAACTTTTCAAGAAGCAAAAGATGTTACCGGGTTTACGTTAAAGTTCAGAGAAGATCCTATATTTTTAGATCCTCGTAACAAACAATTAGGTGCAAGATTAATTATAAATTTAGAGAAACTCTATTTATCTTTAAAGAAATTAGAACTAAATGATGCTGATATAAATGAATACTATTCATTAAGTCATAAACTTGGAATAGTTCCAAAAAACCTAAATCAATTACAAAATAAAACTTTTGGAATTGAATGTAATTATGATGAACTTAATGGAATTGATTTTAAAAAAGGTTGTTATGTTGGACAAGAAAATACGGCAAGAATCAAACTTAAAAACAAACTTACAAAGAGGTTATTTCCAATAAATGTTATAAATGGAAAATTGCATAAAGGCGAAGGTATTTTTAGTAACGAAAATGAGATTGGAAAAGTATTGATTAATAATGAATATCCATTTGCGCTAATAAAATTTCTAGACAAAAACTTTGATGAAAATGCTGAATTCAAAACAAAAGAAGCATCAATCAGAATTATAAAACCTAATTGGATAGGTAAATAACTAATTAATTGGTGCGGTCGGAGAGACTCGAACTCTCATGGACAAGGTCCACACGGCCCTCAACCGTGCCTGTCTACCAATTTCAGCACGACCGCAATATGTCCCATAATAAATGAATGACAACTATCTTTCAAATTGGTAAAAAACTGCATGGAATTTACACAAGAAGTAAAGCAAGCAACAGATCCAATTTACCAAAAAATTTCTAAGGTTATGCCTGAGATTGAGTGGTCAGTTCATGCACCTTATATTCACAAAATTAATAAACTAAAAAAAGAAAAAAACGCAGTTATTCTTGCGCATAACTATCAAACACCTGAGATATATCATGGTGTTGCTGATTTTTCTGCTGACTCATTAGCTTTAGCAATTGAGGCCTCTAAAACTTCAGCAGATATAATTTTAATGGCAGGAGTTCATTTTATGGCAGAGACTGCGAAATTAATGAGTCCTGAAAAAAAAGTAATTTTACCTGACATGGATGCAGGTTGTTCCCTATCTTCATCAATAACAGGAAAAGATGTTAGATTGTTAAAAGAAAAATATCCAGGTGTACCGGTTGTTTCGTATGTGAATACTTCTGCAGAAGTTAAGGCAGAGACTGATGTTTGTTGCACATCTGCAAATGCTGTTAAAATTGTAAAATCACTTGGAGTTAAAAAAGTAATATTTTTACCTGATGATTATCTTGCAAAATATGTTGCCTCACAAACAGACGTAGAAATTATTTCATGGAAAGGTGTTTGCATTGTTCATGACCAATTTAATGAGCAAGAGATACATGATATTCGGAAAAATAATCCAGGAATAAAAATAATTGCTCACCCTGAATGTCCTCCAGATGTTATCAAGGCAAGTGACTTTGCGGGCTCTACTTCGGGTATGATCAATTATGTCAAAGACAAACAGCCTAAAAAAGTAATGATGGTTACAGAATGTTCAATGAGCGACAACATAGAAGTAGAAAATCCAAATGTAGAATTTATTAAGCCGTGTAACATGTGCCCTCACATGAAAAAAATTACACTTCCAAAAATTTTAGACTGTTTAGAATACGAAACAGGTGAAATAATTATGGATAAAAAAACTATCGATAAAGCAAGAATTTCAGTTGAGAAAATGGCAGCTATCGGTAGATAAATAAGTGTCAAAAATTAAACTTAGTAAAGAATTTATTCGTAACACTGTTAAACTGGCACTTAATGAAGACCTTTATCCTTCTGGGGATATTACTTCAGCTTTAATTAAAAATAATAAAACTATTAAAGTTAAACTTTTATCAAATCAAAATGCGATAATAGGAGGTTTATTATTTGCTAAACAAACTTTTAAACTAATTGATAATAAAATTAAATTTATAATTAAAAAGAAAGATGGTTCAGAGGTAAAGAAAGGTTCTTTGATTGCTTTAATAAAAGGAAATGCAAAAAATATTTTAATAGCTGAAAGAGTTGCGTTAAACTTTTTATCTCACATTTCTGGTATAGCTACTAAGACTAATGAGTTTGTAAA
>CABZSY010000016.1 GCA_902528505.1 uncultured Pelagibacteraceae bacterium | reverse complement strand
TATTGTTGCTGGTGGAATATATTTATTTATGACTTTTATTATTCATAATGTGATTAAGTTTTTGGAAAAAAAATATAGTTTTTCTCAATGACGATGCTTACAGCAGACCAAATAGATCATTATAGAAATAAAGGATATATCTCTTCAGTAAATGCTTTAACCTCTAATGAAGCAAAGGATATAAGAAATGAAATTGAAAAAATTGAAAAAAATTGGCCAGGTGCTTTAGACGGAATTAATCGTAATTATGTTCATTTAATTTCACCTATATTAAATAAAGTTTGTTTAAATAAAAATATCCTAGACGCAGTTGAGAGTATCATTGGGAAGAATATTCTTATTTGTGGTACTACGCTTTTTATAAAAGAAAAAAAGGAAAAGGGATTTGTTAGTTTTCATCAAGATGCAAAATACATAGGTTTGGAGCCTCATAATTGGGTTACAGTTTGGCTGGCAGTTACTGACACAAACGAAAATAATGGTTGTATGAGAATGTTGCCAGGCTCTCATAAAGAAAATTTAAAATTTCATGAGGAAAAATTTGATAAAAATAATTTGTTAACACGTGGTCAAACTATTAAAGATGTTTCATTGGATAAAACAGATCCTATAGTTCTTAAAGCAGGACAAATATCATTACACCACCCTTTAATTGTTCATGGTTCAGGGTTAAACAATAGTGATGACAGAAGAATTGGCTTTGTTATTCAAAGTTATATAGGCACTAATGTTAATCAGGTTATAGGAAAAATGTATGTTCAAAAAGCAAGAGGCGAAGACAAGCATAATTTTCATGAATATTCTGAAATACCTTTAACACTTATGGGTAAAAATGAAATTATTTCTCAGAACAAAGCAAATAAAGAGTTATCAAAAATTTTTTATAATGGTTCAAACAAAAAAGGTAAGTTTTAACTAAAAAGATTAATAATTAGTATATTCTTTAATTTCTCTAATTTTTGAACCAGTAAGATTATTAATTTCTAGTTTAATTCTAGCTCGTTCATCATTAAGAAAATGAACATCTCTTGAAAGTTTGATAAATTTTTCGGTAAAATCTTTGTCATTTTCACATTGTCTTTTATCATCCTCTATTATCCATAATTTTGCATTAATTTTTTTTAATGTTTCAAAAAGTTCATTTAGCTTTTGATCAGATTTAATATTATTATTTAATTGATCTTTGAGAATTGAGTGTTCCTCATCAATAAATTTTAATTTTTCAGTATCTTTGATTTTTTCTTGTTTAATTTCAAGGATAGAAATTTTGTCCAACAACTCACCAACAGATACCTCAACCAGAATTTTATTCATTAAAAAATATACTATGTTAAGTTGTTATAAATATGTCTAATATATTAATCATTAAACATGGTTCTTTGGGTGATATAGCCCAAGCGTGTGGTGCAATTCAAGATATTTCTGAAAATCACAAGAGCGATGAAGTATATTTGTTAACAACAAAACCATTTTTTGATTTATTTAAAAAAAATCCCTATGTTTCTAATGTAATTTTAGATAACCGATTATCAAGATTTAACCTTATCTATTTATATTCATTGATGAAAAATATTAAGAAATTTAAATTTACTAAAGTTTATGATCTTCAAAACTCTAGTCGAACATCATTCTATAAAAAAATATTATTTCCAAAAGCAACAAAAGAATTCTGGTCATCTACAGAAACCACATTACCAGAAGGCACTACAAAGCAAGATTTTGATAAAGACCCAGTATTATCTAGATTTGATCATCAATTAAAAAGTTCTGGAATTAATACTAATCATACTTTAAGCCCCAATTTTTCATGGAGTACGTCAGAAATCTCTCAAATAAAAAGTTATTATCAACTTGAAAAATATATTATTCTTTTTCCTTTTTGCTCACCTCATTTAACATTAAAGAAGTGGCCTTATTATAATAATTTAATTTCTATGATTAATGAAAAGGCAGAAGACAAATTTAAAGTAGTATTAGCACCTGGACCAGATGAAATTAAAGAAGCATCAAGTATGAATGCACTGTGTGTTTTAGATAAAGGTAAAGCTTTAGATATTTCGCAGCTAGCAGCATTAATAAAAGATAGCTCTTTCGTTGTTGCAAATGATACTGGTCCTGCTCACATGACAGCTCATTTAGGATCAAAAGGAGTTGCTTTATTTGGTCAACACACAACAGCACATAAAGTAAGTATAGAGAGGGAAAATTTTAAAGCTATTCAAGTAAGTGATTTATCAAAATTATCTGCTGAAAAAGTATTTGAAAGATTAATTAGATCTCTTAGTGAAAATTAAATTAAAATATTATAGTAAACTTTTTTTAACAAAAACATTTCCAGACATTATTAGTCTTGCATTCCTTGTTGTAGTAACTTTTATGTCTTCGATCATCTCATTTTTATAGTTAACTTCATAATCAATTTTTAATAAACCAGAAGGGTGTTCAAGTGTAAAAGGCCCACTTTCGGAAAAGTTACTATAAAATTCTGAACAAACTGTATTTTTTGATTTGCACGCAGCTAATAAAGCCATTGATCCTGTCACCGCGTAAGCTGGATGACAATTCCATGGCATAAAATATCTTGAGCTTATGTCTGCTGAATTAGAGCTATTTACAATTGCAGTTTTAGGGATCACAGAATTTGCTACATCACCTAAGCCAACTTCTTTAGCAATCTTTATTCTTACAGAGTCCATTTTATTTATAAGATTTTTATCACCATCCAATTTCTCAAAAGTTTCATTGTCCTTTAATCCTAATTCAGAACTTTTAAAGATAACCATAGGAACAGCACAATCTATAAGAGTGAAATTAATACCATCAATTTGATCCAGTGAATTACCAGTAGGAAATAATTTTTTTGTTTGTGAGCCAATAATATTTAAAAATTTTAATTTTATAGGTGAGCCAGGTGTTGGAACTCCATCTATAAAGCAATCACCTTCATACTGTACTACTTTATTGGGTGTTTTAACTATTTGCTCAATTTTCATACCAGTATTTTTATCTCTCACTATGATTGAGGTTTCTCCATCTTTTACATCAACTAAACCTTTCTCAATTGCATAAGGCCCAACTCCAACTAAAATATTTCCACATGAGGGTTTAGTATCTACAATTGGCTCATCAATTTTTACTTGAGCAAAATAATAATCAACATCAATTCCAGGCTCTTTTGATTTATCTATAATTGCTACTTTACTTTTGACCGGTTCCGCACCTCCTAATCCATCAATTTGTCTAAAATCAGGAGAACCCATTACTGCTAACAAAATTTTATCTCTTTCAGTTATATCTTCAGGTAAATCTGTTTTTAAAAAATAAGGACCTCTTGAAGTACCACCCCTCATAAACATACAGGGTATTTTAATTTGATCACTCATTTTAAAATTTTCTAATATAAATAATCCTCAAAGTACATTCAAATATATAGGCAATTTTAATTATTTTAATATTCAAAACAAAATATTACTATTGAAACTTCTTTAAAATACATCTAACTTTTTCAAAATTTAAAATACTAACAGGGGATAATAAATGTTAAAAAAAATACTAGCAGTTTTCGCTGCTTCATTATTTTCAGTCACTGCCGCATTAGCAGTAGATTATTCTGGAAAAACAGTAACCATGTGGATACCATTTAAAGCAGGTGGTGGATCAGATACTTGGGCTAGAGCAATTGGGCCTGCGTTTAGTGCTAACCTACCAGGTAATCCAACAGTAGTTGTAAAAAATGTTACTGATGGAAAAGCTATTGGTGCATCAAATAAATATTTTGCTGAGCACGGAAAAGACAAAGATGGAATGGTTGTATTTGGTACTTCTGGATCTGTACAAATGCCATTTATCTTTAAAGATGAAAGAGTTAGATATCAGTACAAAAATATGGTTCCAATTTTTGCAAGTGGAACTGGTGGTGTTGTTTATGTCAGAAAAGATATGGGTGTAACCGATATAATTAAAGACTTTGATAAACTTAAAGGACAAAAACTTGTTTATGGATCACAAGGAAAAACTTCTCTAGATGCTGTTCCAATTTTAGCATTTGATATGTTGGGTTTACCGGTGAATGTTGTTTATGGAATGAAAGGTAGAAAAGCTGGAAGAGCTGCTATTTTGAGAGGTGAAACAACAATTGATTACCAAACTACAGCATCATATTTGAAACATGTTAAGCCTTTGGTTGAAAAAGGAGAAATGGTAGCGGTTATGACTTGGGGAGCTCCATCTAGTGGTGAAGTTTCTAGAGATCCAAACTTTCCTGATCTACCTGCATTTCCAGAAGTTTACGAAGCTGTTACAGGGAATAAATTCAAAGGTACAGAAGCTAAATCTTGGACTGCATTATTTTATGCAGGATTTGCAACACAAAAATATGTGATGCTTCCAAAATCAGCAAAAAAAGATGTAGTTAAAGCTTGGCAGAACGCGGCAGCAGCAATAGTAAATGATCCTGCAGCTATGAAAGTTTTAAACAAAAAACTTGGTAAGTATGATCAAGTTACTGGTTCTAAAGCTTTAAAATCTGCACTAAAAAAAGCTACTTCTATAGATAGTAAGTCTGAAAAATTCTTACAATCTTGGAAAGATACCAAATAAAAGTTTAATACAAATATTTTAGAAAAAGGGGGCCATGCCCCCTTTTTTTTTATATGGTACAAATATTATGTTTGAAGCATTATTTGCAGCATTAGCTACAATCGTTTCAGGTCCTTCAATTTTTTTTTTAATTCTTGGAGTTTTGATTGGTTTAGTCGTTGGGGTAATTCCTGGGTTTGGTGGAACTGTAGGATTATCATTGTTGCTTCCATTTGTTTTTGGAATGGAACCAGTTTCTGGAATTGCAATGATGATGGGACTATTATCGGTTGTAGCAACCTCTGATACTTTCCCTGCAGTTTTAATTGGAGTTCCTGGTTCAGTTTCAGCCCAAGCAACTGTTATGGATGGCTTTCCTTTAGCAAAAAAGGGACAAGCAGCAAGAGCATTATCTGCTGCATTTTTTTCATCTTTATTTGGAGGACTTTTTGGAGCAGTTCTACTCACAATGGTTATTCAAATTGCAAAACCTATAATTTTAGCTTTTGGAACGGGTGAGATGTTGATGTTAGCAATTTTTGGAATTTCAGTCGTTGGAACATTAACTGGGTCAAGTATTTTCAAAGGATTAGTTGCAGCATGTCTTGGAATGATAATTGGTTGCATAGGTATTTCACCAGCGAGTTCTGAATATAGATTAGATTTTAGTACGATATTAGAAGTTCAAAACTCTATTGTAATGTATTTAGGGGGAGGAATTCATTTGATGGTGGTTGCAATTTCTATCTTTGCTTTCCCTGAAATTGTAGAACTTTTAAGATCAAATAAAGCTGTATCTGAAAAAGCAGATTTGGAAAAGTCTGGATGGTTTAAAGGTTTAAGAGATTTTTTAAGTAATAAGTTTTTAGTATTAAGGTGCTCTTTTATTGGGAGTGTTATAGGTTTAATTCCTGGTATAGGAGGATCTTGTATAGATTGGATTAGTTATAGTCATGCAAAAACAACCGTAAAAAATAATGAGAATTTTGGAAAAGGTGACATCAGAGGTGTTATTGGGCCTGAGTCTAGCTCTAATTCCAAAGAGGGTGGAGCACTAATTCCTACTTTATTATTTGGAATTCCTGGATCTGGTGGAACAGCAATTTTGATGGGTGGATTAATATTACTGGGTGTTGATCCAGGTATAACGATGGTGGATACCCAGCTAGATTTAATTTATACAATAATTTGGTCGCTAGCAGTCGCAAATATATTTGGAGCAATTATTTGTGTGGCAATGGCTAAACCAATTTCACAGCTAACAACTATAAATTTTACAATTCTTGCACCATTTTTAATTTCATTAATATTGTTTGCAATTTTTAATTCTACAAGATCATGGGGTGATTTAATATTTGCAACATTTATTGGAGTAATTGCTGTTTATATGAAACGATTTGATTACTCTAGAGTTGCTTTAATGATTGGTTTTGTCTTAAGTGATAGTATTGAAACATACTTGTATCAGACAATGCAATTTTATACTTTTTCTGAGCTTTTTATTAGACCAATTTTTTTAGTTTTAATTTTGGTTTCGGTGTTTTCAATTTATTCAGGAATTAAAATAATTAATAAAAAGGATAAAATAGCTAATACTCAATCGGATATACTAAATGCCAAATCTAGACCGCAATGGGTCTTTTTAATTTTATTATCAGTTATATCTGTTTATACAATATTTGTGACAGACCATTTACAATATTTGGGTAAAATATTTCCAATTAGTGTTGGCTTGTTTATGTTTTTGTTCTGTATGATTATAGGATTTCAAATGTTTATAAGTAAATCTGGATCAAAGGTGTTTCATGATGCAGAAAATTTACTTTTAGTAAATACAGAAATAAGAAGTCAGTGGCTCACTATTTTTTGGTTTATCTCTCCATTATTTTTATCAGTATTTATAGGATTTTATATATCAATTGGTTTATTTGTTTTTATATTTTTATCAAAAATTGCAAGAGCAAGTTTTAGATTTAGTTTAATTAGTTCAATTGGTGTATGGATCGCACTTGCAGCAATTTCTCATTTTATGATAATGGATTTTCCTTCAGGAATTTTACAAAGTTATATTGAATTGCCTTGGCCTATAAATTAAATTTAAAAATCCTATTTCAATTTATGGTTGTACCACCATAATTAAGTTGCACAATTTATCACAATGTAATTTAATTTAATTTAATTTTAAATAAGAGAGGAAAATAATGAATAATATAAAAAAATTAGTTTCAGTATTATTCTCAGCAATCTTACTATTTTCAGCAACTACAACAAGTTCAATTGCGATTGATAAAATTCACTTCGTAATTGGTGGTGGTGCTGGAGGTGGTTGGGATGGAACTGCTAGAGGTACTGGAGAAGCTTTAACAAAAGCTGGTATGTTAAAAAGTGCATCATTCGAAAATATGTCTGGTGGTGGTGGTGGAAAAGCTTTAGCTTACATGATTAATACTAAACCTGCTAATACAGTTTTAGTTCAATCAACACCATTAGTATTAAGATCAATTACTAGACACAAAGGTTATGTAAAAGGCAATGGAACTTTATCTTATAAAGATGTTGTGCCAATTGCTGGTGTAATCGGTGACTATGGTGCAATTGCAGTTGCCAAAAGCTCACCTTTTAAAAACTTTAAAGATGTAGTGGATGCATATAAAAAGGATCCAAACTCAGTTAAAATGGCTGGTGGATCAGTAAGAGGAAGCATGGACCATTTAATTGGTGCTTTAGCATTCCAAGCTGCTGGTGCAGATCCAAATGCAGTTGCCTACATTCCTTATGACGCTGGTGGTAAAGCATTAGCTGGACTTTTATCTGGAGAAACTCAAATTATATCTACAGGTTTAGGAGAACTAATGGGTGCAAGAGACCAGGTTAGAATTATTGGTATTACTGCTCCTTCAAGAGTATCTGATGCTCCAGACGCTCCAACACTGAAAGAACAAGGATATGATGTACAGTTCGTAAACTGGAGAGGATTTTTTGGACCTCCAGGTATGAGCAATGCAGATAAATCTAAAATTGCAAAGATGCTTGGTGATGTTCAAAAAACTCCTGAATGGGAAGCTGTAAGAGCAAGAAACGCTTGGGTTAATATTTATAATCCTGAGGGTAAATTTGTTTCTTTCTTAGAAAAACAAACTAAGGAAATGACAGCTCTTATGAAAAAATTAGGAGTTATCTAGTCGTAAGATTAGTAAACAAAAATTAGAGCAGTGAATATAAATACAACTAAAATTATATCACTGCTCTTTTTTATTTTTTCAGCATTTTATTTATATACGGCTTACCAAATTCAAGTATTTGCATTTGATGAAAATGCACCATTTAATGCAAAAACATTTCCAATTTACTTAGGTTATGTGGGATTATTTTTTTCTGGATTAAAATTAATTCTACCAGATCCTGAAAGCATAAAGGTTGAGCATAAAACTTTAGAATACAAAAAAACTGCAATTTTAATAATTATTGCAATCATATATGGAGCAACAATTTTAAAAATTGGATATTTTTTAACCACTTCATTTTTTTTATTTGGTTCTTATTACTTTTTAGGTGAAAGAAGATGGATATTAATGTTCTTATTGTCATTCCCATTTGTAGCTGCTTTTATGTATTTATTACATGGAGTACTTGATATTTATTTAAGAGATCCTTTTTTAAAATTAATTGGAGTTATGGGATGATAGAGGGAATTTTAATTGGTCTATCAACAGCTCTAACTCTTCAAAATATATTCATGGTTATGATTGGTTGTTTTTTTGGGACAATCATTGGAATGTTACCTGGACTTGGACCAATGACCGCAATTGCTTTGATGATACCGATTACTTACGGTTTTGATCCTGCAACAGGATTAATTTTGATGGCTGGTGTATATTATGGAGCAGTATTTGGTGGATCAACCTCATCAATATTGTTAAATGCACCTGGTGTTCCGGGAACTGTAGCCACTTCCTTTGATGGATATCCTATGGCCCAGCAAGGTAAAGCTGGTAAAGCTTTAGCTATTGCTGCCTGGAGTTCATTTGCAGGTGGAACTTTTTCTGCAATTTATTTATTATTTTTAGCACCAAGTCTATCTAAAGTGAGTTTATCTTTCAGATCCCCAGATTATTTTGCTTTAATGATTTTAGGTTTAACTGCAATAGCTGCGTTTTCATCTAAAGGACAATTCTTAAAAGCAATGATGATGGTAGTGCTTGGTTTAATGTTGGCATCAGTTGGTCAAGATAGTTTATCTGATATTACAAGATTTACGTTTGATAATATGAACTTAACAGATGGTATAAGCTTTGTTCTTGTTGTAATGGCAACTTTTGCAATGAGTGAAGCGTTAACAATTATTTTAAAAAGAAATGATCCTACTGCAGCTGCAAAACAAGTTTCTTTAACTGAATTAGGTTCAATAAAAATTGATAAAGAAGATAGAAAAAAAATGTATAAAACAATACCTAGATCTTCAGTGATTGGTTTTTTAATTGGTGTTTTGCCCGGGGCTGGAGCAACAATTGCATCCTTTTTGGCTTATGGAATGGAGAGAAACCTAGTTAACGATGATGAAAAACAGAAATTTGGTAAAGGAAGTGTAAATGGATTGTCTGCACCAGAGACTGCAAATAATGCAGCATGTTCTGGATCATTTGTGCCGATGCTTACTCTAGGAATACCAGGGAGTGGAACAACAGCTGTAATGTTAGGTGCTCTCTTAGGGTTTGGTGTTCAACCAGGCCCAAGACTTTATATGACTAATCCTGAAATTTTTTGGTCAATTATAATGTCCATGTATATAGGAATGGTTATTTTATTAATTTTAAACTTACCACTCATACCTTATATTGCTAGAATTCTGGCTGTTCCAAAAAATTATTTAATTCCGTTAATTTTATTTTTTTCTATTACAGGAATTTATGTAATGTCTTTTAATAATTTTGATATTTATTTAATGATTGGAATTGCAGTTATTGCTACTTTTTTGCGATTATATGATTTTCCTATGCCGCCTCTTATTTTGGCTTTTGTTCTTGGAGGATTGATGGAAGAAAATTTAAGAAGGTCATTATTGTTAAGTAATGGTTCATGGGAATTCTTATGGGACAGAACTTTGACATTGTGTATTCTATTAACAACAGTCTTTATTGTAATTTGGCATATATATAAAACATTTAAGAAAAAAAATTAGTTAAGAATTTCTTTATAATCTTCAACAATTTTAGACCATTGGAACTTAGTTGCAAATTCCTTTGCATTTTTTCCAAATTCTAAATATTTTTTATTTTCTAAAGCGGTAGTTATAGATGAGTAAAGATTATCTAAATTATTACCATCACAAATTAAACCTGTTTTTTCATGCTCTATTGCATCTGCTGCTCCACCATCTTTTCCACCAATAGACGGTATTCCATATTGAGCTGCCTCTACATAGGCAATACCAAATCCTTCAACTGATGTTTTGTGTATTATTGACGGCATCACAAATATATTAGATTTTGCAATTAAAGCATTTTTTAGATCATTAGTTATGTCCTTAAAAAACATAACCTGACCTTCTAAATCTAATTCTTTAACAAGATTTTTAATGTTTTTCTCCTCTTCACCATATCCAACACATATATAAACAATATCAGGATAAATTTGCTTTAAATTTCTAAGAGCCATGATTATTTTCTCATGATTTTTTCTTTTATCAAATCTTGAAACGGTGATTAACCTAGGAGTTTTAACTTTAAGCAAACTCTCAACTTTAGTGAGTGTTTTTTTATCCAATTTTTTAGCTGGATCTATTCCAGGATTTATTACAACAATTCTATTTTCATTAACACCACACTGAATTGCTAAATTTTTTGTAAATTGTGAATTAGCAATTACTTTCTCAACATCATTCAGAACATCTAAAATTCTTTTGTTTAAACTTGAACCTTTTGGATGATTAATTTCTTTACTATGAATTAGACAATATTTTTTTTTTGATGATTTGATTAACTCCAAACTCTTCCAATGATCTCCTATAATCCCTTCTATTTTTTTACCTTTGATAAATTCATTGATTAATTGGGCTTTTCTATATTTTCTTAAAAGCTTTATTCCTCCCACTCTTTCAATTGAAAAAGATGCTTGGTTATCAAAGTCTGTATGACCTTCAATATAGTCTGCAAAAACTTTAATCATAAAGTTTTTTGATAATTCTCTTGATAAACCCCACATTAAACTTTGCATTCCACCTAGTTCAGGTGGAAAAGTTCTAGTAACGATTAAATACATTAATCAAATTTCCACTTAATGCCACAACCAGCACTTGGAATTTGTTCCTCTGGACCTTTGCCTGTTTCAGCAATCTGTTTCATTGCTTGAAATAGATCACTCTCACCAGTTCTTACAGGAATAAGTTTTCTTAATTCTCGCATTCGCCCTCTATATTGAAGTTCTAAATTTTTATTGTACCCGAAGAAATCGGGTGTGCACACTGCATCATAAGCTTTAGCTACTTCTTGTGTTTCATCAGTTAAATAAGGAAAACTAAAGTTATTTTCATTTGCAAATTTTATCATATTTTCAAATGAATCTTCAGGATAGTTAATTGCATCATTTGAACAAATTGCTATAGAGTTAATACCAATTTTTTTAAGGTTATTACAATCTTCAACGATATCTTTTGTAATTGCTTTTACATATGGACAATGGTTACAGATAAACATTATTAAAGTTCCATTCTCGCCTTTTATGTCTTCAAGTTTTAAAATTTTTTCATCAGTTGATTTAAGTTCAAATGAGACAGCTTTTTTACTAAAATCACATATTGGAGTTTGTATTGGCATAATGTAATAATATATAAATTATGTTTTACGATTTAAAAGATAAAAAACCAAAAAACTCAGGCGAAAATTGGGTAGCACCCAATGCAACTATAATAGGTGATGTTACTCTAGAGAAAAACACAAGTATTTGGTTTAATGCAGTTTTAAGAGGAGATGTAGAAAACATATTTATTGGTGAAGGGTCAAACGTTCAGGATGGAAGCGTTTTACACACCGATCCAGGGTGTCCTCTAAAAGTGGGTAAAGATGTAACTATAGGCCATATGGTTATGCTTCATGGATGCACAATTGGTGATAATAGTTTGATTGGTATTGGAGCAGTTATCTTAAACAACGCTAAAATTGGAAAAAATTGTATTATTGGAGCCAAAGCTTTAATAACAGAAAATAAGGAAATACCTGATAACTCATTAGTAGTTGGTTCACCTGGCAAAATTATAAGAGAAGTAACTGAGGATGAAGAAAAGGCTATAGTTGAAAATACAAAGCATTACCAGAATAACTGGAAGAAATATTCAAAATCTATATTTTAATTTTTATGCCAACTTATACCGTAACTAATTCAAATTTTAATTTAAGTTCTAAACAGCAAAAAAATTTAGCAGAGGGAATTACTAAGGTTCATAATGTTGTAACTGGGGCAAATACTTATTTTGCTCAAGTAATATTTAATAAAACAAAAAAAAATAATCATTTCATGGGAGGCAAAAAAATTAAAGAGCCTTCATTATTTTTACTTGGTCAAATTAGAGCTGGTAGACCAAAAAAAATTAAAGATAAATTAATTTCCGATCTAAAAGAAACTGTAATTAAAAATTCTAAATTAGATGAAACTCAAGTTTGGGTTTATATTATTGATTTACCTCCATCTCAAATGATCGAGTACGGAGAAATATTACCTGAGTCAGGAAAAGAAAAAGAATGGTTCTCCAAACTTTCTAAAAAATTAAAAAAAAAATTGTCCAAAATAGGTAATTAGAAATCAAATAATTTTTTCATTATTTAACAAGCTAATAAATACAACCAAGGATTGAAGACACAATTGTTTTGTTTACAAGTCCTCTTAATAGGTTTTTAATTTCATTTATATAAATGGTTAAGAAAATTAAAAAAACCAAAAAGAAAAAAAAGAAATTAGTCAAAACTTCTAGAAAAATAAAAAGAAAAAAAAAGGTTAAGATTAAAAAAGTTAGGACAAAAAAGTCTGCGACTAAGAAACCTTTAAAAAAATCTAGAAGATCTAATAACATTAAGTCTAACAAAACAAGAGGAGTGAAAAAAATGAGTGCAGAAGCATTAAAAGTGTCATCAGCTCTAGACACCTCTCATTTAAAAGTAGATTTTCCGTATAAAGCAAAATATGGAAACTACATTAATGGGAAATTTGTAGAGCCTCTATCGGGCAAATATTTTGATAATCCAAGTCCGATATCAAATGAAATTATCTGTTCTGTTGCAAGATCAAACGAAAAAGATGTTGAAGCAGCATTAGATGCAGCTCACGCAGCATTTCCAGAGTGGGGAAAAACAGATATTACAACAAGATCAGTTATACTTAACAAAATTGCAGATGTTCTTGAGCAAAATAAAGACATGCTTGCAGTTGCTGAATGTTTAGATAACGGTAAACCAATTAGAGAATGTATGGCTGCAGATATAGCTTTAGTGATTGATCACTGGAGATATTTTGCTGGAGTTATTAGAGCAGAAGAGGGTTCGGTTGCTGAAATAAGTAACTCACAATACTCTTACAATATACCTGAGCCTTTAGGAGTTGTAGCTCAAATAGTGCCATGGAACTTCCCATTATTAATGGCGACATGGAAATTAGCACCAGCTCTTGCAGCAGGAAATTGCTCTGTTCTTAAACCAGCAGAACAAACACCAGCATCGATTATGGTTATGATGGAACTAATTGGAGATTTATTACCGCCAGGAGTTGTAAACATCGTTAGTGGTTTTGGTTTAGAAGCAGGAAAACCTTTAGCTTCATCTAAAAGAGTGGCTAAAGTTGCATTCACTGGTGAAACTACAACTGGAAGATTGATCATGCAGTATGCTGCACAAAACATTATTCCAATTACACTTGAGTTAGGTGGAAAATCTCCTAACATTTTCTTTGAGGACATCATGGATAAAGATGATGATTTCTTAGATAAGTGTGTTGAAGGTTTTGTAATGTTCAACTTAAACCAGGGTGAAGTTTGTACTTGTCCTAGTAGAGCATTAGTCCAAGAATCTATTTATGATAAATTCATGGAAAAATGTATTGCTAGAACAAAAGCTGTTATCCAAGATAATCCATTAAAAATGGAAACGATGATTGGAGCGCAAGCTTCAGTTGAGCAAATGGAAAAAATCAAATCATATCTAGATCTTGGTAAAAAAGAAGGTGCAAAAGTTCTTGCAGGAGGAGATGTTGGTAAATTAAATAGTGGTTTGGAAAAAGGAAATTATATCCAACCAACTATTTTTGAAGCTGACAATTCAATGAGAATTTCTCAAGAGGAAATTTTTGGACCTGTTGTATCTGTAATTAAATTTAAAGATGAAGCAGAGGCATTAGAAATTGCTAATGATACACTTTATGGTTTAGGTGCAGGTGTTTGGACTAGAAATGGTAACATTGCTTACAGAATGGGTAGAGCAATACAAGCAGGAATAGTATGGACAAATTGTTACCATGCTTATCCAGCTCATTCTCCATTTGGTGGTTACAAACAATCTGGAGTTGGAAGAGAAACACATAAAATGATGCTTAATCATTACAGGCAGAACAAGAACTTACATGTTTCTTATGCTGAACAAAAATTAGGCTTCTTTTAATAAATAATATATACTGGCCCATGATTCTAAATCATGGGCCGGACTTTAAAAATGAAAGTATCTGCAACTAATTCAGCGTTAAATTTGTTATCTGAACTTCAAGGTAAATATGGTGAAAAATTAATGTTTCATCAATCTGGAGGCTGCTGTGATGGTAGTGCGCCAATGTGTTTTCAGGAAGGCGAGTTTCCTTTAGGAGATAATGACGTTAAATTAGGTGAAATAGGCGGTGTTCCTTTTTATATGAATGGTGATCAATATGAAAAGTGGAAACACACAGATTTAACTATTGATGCTGTTAAAGGAATAGGTGGCATGTTCTCATTAGATAATGGAACGGGTCGCAGATTTCTGACTAAATCAGAAATCTGCTTAGTTGTCGATAACGACAAAAAATAATTAATCTTAATTATTGTCCTGGAGCTTTATAAGCACCTGAAGCAACTTCACTCGCTTTAGTTGTGGCTTTATTAAAATCAATAGCCTCTAACATTGTTAAGTTTTTAACCGCACCTGAAGCTTCTACAACAAGTTTCACAGCTGCAAAATCCTCAAATGTAGCTAATTCATTAACAACTACAAAATCATATGAACCACGAACTATATCCATACTATGCATTGTTCCACCCATTGCTTTTGTTAATTGTTCTACAACTGCTTTTCTATCACTTTTAGGATCTTTCAAAAAACCTTGAAATGCTTTTTCAGTGTAGTTTCCCATTATATATGCTTTCATTATTTCCTCCTATAAAATTAATAATCTAGCATGAGATAATAAAATTTTCTTTTACAAATTGTCTCAATAAAAAACAAATAATTAAGGAACTAGCCAATTATTTTTATTATTTACCAAATCAAATCTGGCTCTTCGATGACCTTTAGCTGCCAAGTATAACCATTCAATAGACTTAATCCTACACTGAATAACAGTAAAGTTTTTATAACCTTCCTCACTTTCCTCTTTTGTATAATCAAAATTATCAAGTTCAGGTTTTAGACCAGAAGTTGGTTCATCTGAAATAGTGCCAGGACCATTGTGAACTAAATAACATTTTCTACTTATATGTTGAGTTTTTTCCCAGGATTGTTTTGTAACATCATTATTATGATTAATAATTGCTTCCACTTTTAATCTAACTTGGATTTTTAATTCTTTATCGTAAAACAGAAAAGATGCTTTAGGATTTTTTTTTAAAATATGTATTTTATCAGATCTAATATCACTATGAAATTGAACTATATTATTATTTTCATCTGATTTTCTTAAAACTACAATTCTACTTTCAATGTTGTCATTGTTCCCACATGAAAAAACCGGTATCCTAAATTGAGAACTTCTGTCTTTGACGGCATTATTTAACATTGACCAAATTTTCTTTTTGATCTCTGCAAAGTCCTCATAATAAGGAACAGTATCAGTCACAAATTATTTTTTCTTTTTTAAAAGTGCTATCAAGCTTGAGCTATCCCAACGATTACCACCCATTTCTTGAACTTTAGAATAATAACCATCTACAATTTCTGTGATGGGTACAGGTGAACCATTTCTTTTAGCTTCCTCAATAACTATTGCTAAATCTTTTCTCATCCAATCTACAGCAAAACCATAATCAAACTTATCATCTGTCATTGTTCTATATCTGTTTTCCATTTGCCAAGACTGAGCCGCACCCTTTGAAATAGTTTCCATAACTTTATCCATATCTAATCCAGCATTAATTCCAAAGTTAATAGCTTCAGACAATCCTTGAACAGTTCCAGCTATACACATTTGGTTCATCATTTTAGTTAGCTGTCCACTACCTGAAGGTCCAATTAATTTAACTTTTTGACTGTAACAATCGATAACCGGTTGTGCTTTTTTAAATGTGCCTTCATCACCACCAACCATAACTGTTAATATTCCACCCTCAGCTCCTGCTTGACCACCAGAAATAGGTGCGTCTAAAAAATCAAAACTTTTGTCTTTTGCAGCTTTGTAAAGTTCTCTAGAAATTTCTGCAGATACAGTTGAATTATCAATATAAACAGAACCCTTTTTAGCTGTATTAAATAATCCATTATCCCCTAAAGATACTTCTCTAAGATCATTATCATTTCCAACGCAAGTAAAAATAAAGTCAGCACCATCTGCAGCCTCAGCTGGAGTATCAGCCATTTTACCTTTGTATTCACCAATCCATTTTTCTGCTTTTGATTTAGTTCGATTAAAAACAGTTACATTGTGTCCAGCTTTTGATATATATCCAGCCATTGGGTAGCCCATAACTCCAAGACCTATGAAAGTAACATTAAAAGTCATAATTTTTATCTATGTTTAAAAGTTTAAGTTTAAAAGTAATTCTATTTGGATTTATCTTTACATTTTTTTCAAGTTTTGGACAGAGTTTTTTTCTTGGTTTATTTAATCAAAGTATTAGGGAAGCTTTATCTATTACACACGGACAATTTGGCTCAATCTATGCATCTGCAACACTATTAAGTAGTATTGTTTTAGTTTGGATTGGAAAAAAAATAGATGACATTAATATTTTAAAATTTGCGTCATATGTAATTATATTTCTATCAATTTCTTGTTTCATATTTTCTAAAATTTCTTCTGTCATTTTTTTGTTTATTGGAATTTTTTTAATGCGATTATCAGGCCAAGGTTTATCAAGCCATACTGCAACAACAACAATTTCTCGGTTTTTTGAAAAAAATAGAGGTAGAGCTTTAAGTACAGGTTGGTTAGGTTTATCTTTAGCAGAATTTATATTGCCTGTTTTAATTGTTTTTTTACTTACATTTATTCACTGGAGAGATATTTGGGTTTCTATTTCTATTTTAGTAATTATAGTTTTACCAATTGCTGCATATTTTTTAGTCAAAGAAGTTAAACTTGATACTAGAGAAGATAGCAATAATGAAATCATCACCAAACCAATAAAACAATGGAAAAGAATAGAAGTTTTAAAAGATTATAGATTTTATATTGTTTGTATGACAATGCTAGCTATGCCTTGGATTGCAACAGGCACATTTGTTTACCAATCTTTTATAACTACTTCAAAAGATTGGGGGCCATATGTAATTGCACAATCCTTCATGGTTTACTCAATATTATCTGTCGTAACATTATTTATTTCAGGTTTCTTGATTGATAAATTTACTAGCAGAAAATTATTAATTTATATGAATGTTCCTCTTTTTTTTTCAACTGTAGTCCTTTTCTATTTTGATGTTGAGATTTCATCATTTTTTTTCTTTGGTTTGTTAGGTATTACTAACGGCCTAGCTAATGTTTTAGGATCATCTACATGGGCTGAAATTTATGGTGTTAAGCATATTGGATCTATTAAAGCTCTCACAACAGCTTTAATGGTATTTGCTACTGCTTTTGGAACAGCATTATTTGGTATTCTTATAGATATTAAATTTTCAATTGAGCAAATAGCTATTGTTTCAGGGGCATATATTTTGACCTCAATAATTCTGCTTTATTTAGTTAGAAGTAAGCTAAATCCACAATATATATAAAAAACTCCTTGATTTTATAGGTCTCACTGTATAGATACTGCGCATGGCAAGAGTAACTGTAGAAGACTGCATCGATAAAGTAGATAGTCCCTATGAATTAGTATTAGTAGCTAAAGAAAGAGCCACTCAATTAAATGCTGGTATAGAACCAACAATTGATAGAGATAATGATAAAAATACAGTTATTTCGTTAAGAGAAATTGCAGAAGAAAAAATTCAAGTATCTGATTTAACCGAAAGTGCTGTTTATAAACTTAGAAAATACGTCGAACAAGTTGATGACACTGCAGAGGATGATGAAGATATAGGTGATGATTTTGAGAATTTATACAAAGGAGAAATTTCTAAAAGTGGAACCCCAATTCTTCCATCAAAAAGAGCAAGAAAAACTCCAGAAAAAATTCAAGTTACAAAAGAAGATTTAGCAGAATTATCTGAAACTGCTAAAGCTGATGTCGATAGTTCAGTTGGTGAAGAAACTATGAATGAAGATGGTGAAGTATCTTTAGACGAAGTTTCAGATAGTGAAGAGCCAGCTAATGAAGATACTCAAGAAGATCAATAAATTTTAATTTACAAATTCTTTTATTATTTTTTCTCGGTGCTCATCTAGATCAGGAATGTCACCTCTTTTATCGGGATCATCATATGCAGACATTTTAATAGGATTTCCAGCCAATCTAAAATCTCCTATTACTTTATGATAAGCTTTTACAATCATGTTTCTTGCTTCAACTTGTGGATTTTCAACTGCTTCTTTAATATTAAATATAGGACCACAAGGAATTTTATCTTTTTCCATTTGACTAACCCATTCATTTGTTGATTTAGTAAAAAGTTTATTTTCTAAAATTGCTTTAAGTTCATCCATATTTTTTGCCCTGGAAGAATTTGAAT
>CABZSY010000015.1 GCA_902528505.1 uncultured Pelagibacteraceae bacterium | reverse complement strand
TCTTTTTTTAAAATTGTCTGAAACAGCAAGATTAGTTGGGCCATCAATTGAAATTGAATTGTTATCAAAAAGCATTACTAAATTTTTAAGCTTCAAATGTCCTGCTAAGCTCATTGCTTCATGACTTATTCCCTCCATTAAACAACCATCTCCAGCCAAAACATAAGTTTTGTGATTAACTAAATCATTTCCTAATTTTTTTTTTAAAATTTCCTCTGAGATTGCAAATCCTACCGCGTTTGCTATTCCTTGTCCAAGAGGTCCTGTCGTAGTTTCTATACCTGAATTTGGATGGTATTCAGGATGACCAGCACATATTGAATTCAGCTGTCTGAAATTTTTTATACTATTTAATGAAAATATTGTTTTTAGGTGATGTGGTGGGTATCGCTGGTTGTTCAAAGTTGACTGGAAACTTATTAAGTGAAATTAGATCAAAAAATATTGATTTTGTAATTGTTAATGGTGAAAATGCTGCGTCTCAGGGAGTAGGACTTACAAAAAAAATTTGCAAAGATTTTTTTAATTGTGGAGTAAATGTTATTACAACAGGCAACCACGTTTGGGATCAAAAGGAAATTATGGAATATATTAATAAAGAGGAAAGATTATTACGTCCTAAAAATCTTTTTGAACCTTCACCTGGAAAAGGATTTAATATTTACAAAACAGGTAACAATGTAAAAATTGGTGTTCTAAATCTGATGGGAAACGTATTTATGAAAAAGTGTGAGGATGTTTTTGAAGTTTCAAAGAAATTTTTAAATGAGAATAAATTAAAAGAAAATTATGACATCCTTATAGTTGATTTTCATGGTGAGATTACAAGTGAAAAAAATGCTATTGGCCATTTTTTTGACGGCAAAGCAACTCTGGTAGTTGGAACTCATACTCATATTCCAACGAATGATGCAAGGATTTTAAGTAGTGGCACAGGATATCAAACTGATGCTGGCATGTGTGGTGATTATGACTCAGTTATTGGTATGAATAAAGAAAATTCATTAAATAGATTTTTAAAAAAAAACTCAAATAAACATTTCCCAGCTATCGGTGATGCTACTTTGTGTGGTGTTATAGTTGAATGTAATATAGAAACTGGTTTAGCTAATAATATTGAGAGCTATATTTATGGAAATCTTTACAAAAATTAGATAAAAACTTATGGCAGGACACTCTCACTGGGCTGGAATAAAGCATAAAAAAGGAAAAGCTGATAAACAG
This sequence comes from uncultured Pelagibacteraceae bacterium, assembly GCA_902528505.1. Taxonomy (GTDB): domain Bacteria; phylum Pseudomonadota; class Alphaproteobacteria; order Pelagibacterales; family Pelagibacteraceae; genus Pelagibacter. The sequence continues at coordinate 17,880 of CABZSY010000015.1, read as the reverse complement.
CGATCTAAAATTTTTTCAAAATTATCTAAAGAAATTACAGTTGCTGCAAAACTTGGTGATAAAGATCCCACAATGAATCCTAGGCTGAGATCTGCTGTTCAAGCTGCAAGATCTGCAAATATGCCTAAGGATAATATAGAAAGAGCAATTGATAAATCTTCTGCAGCAGCTGGATCTAATTTTGAGAATATAAGATATGAGGGATTTGGACCTGATAAAATAGCTGTTATAGTAGAGACATTAACAGACAATAAAAATAGAACAGCATCTAACATTAGAACAATTTTTCAAAAAAATGGTGGCAGTTTAGGAACACAGGGATCAGCATCTCATAATTTTAAACAAATAGGAATTATTAAGATTGATAAAAAAGAAATTTCTGAGGAGAATATTTTGGAATTGGCAATTGAAGCTGGAGCTGATGAATGTATATCTCATAGAGATTTTCATGAAATTCATTGTCCTGTAAGTGAGATTTATAATATTAAAAAAAATTTAGAAAAAACAATAGCTAATTTTATTTCAACAGAGATTGAATGGATACCCCTGAATGGTGTAGACATTACTAACGAAAATAAAGACGAGGTAATAGACTTTCTTGAGAGTTTAGAAGATGACGAAGACGTTCAAAATGTTTTTTCAAATGTAAAATTAAAGGTTAATTGATGCTTATAATAGGAATTGATCCTGGAATATCGGGATCAATTTGTTTTTTTGAAGATGGAGTAATAAAAGATGTTGTGGAGATGCCGACTATGATTGAAGGTAAAAAGAATAAGAAGCAAGTAAACGGATCTCAGATTTTTAATGAAATTTCAGAGAAAATAAAAAAAATAGACAAAAAAAATGTTAAAGTAGTTATAGAACACGTTACGGCAATGCCAGGCCAAGGAGTTACTAGCATGTTCAATTTTGGCCAATCTTTTGGAATACTTAAGGGAATTTGTAGTGCGATGCAGCTTTCGGTTTATTTTGTTAGACCTGCAAAGTGGAAGAAATATTTTAATTTGATTAATTCTGAAAAAGATGCAAGCAGAACAAGAGCAATTGAAATTTTTCCTTATTATTCTTCAAATCTTTCAAGAAAAAAGGATTCAAATAAAGCAGATGCCATTCTATTAGCTAGTTTTTTCTTTGAGACATATAAAGAAGAGTAATATTGAGATAATTAAAGCCAAATTCATGACACATTTAAGTGTGAAGAGTGGTTATGGAAGCAGACATAGCAGCAAAAGCAGTAGAACTTGGCACTAACACAGATTTTTCATTATTCAGTTTATTTTTTAGAGCAGATATAATCGTAAAATCTGTGATGATAATTTTGATAGTATGTTCAATATATTCTTGGGCAGTAATTATAGATAAATTTAGGTTATTTAAAAAAATTAATAAATCTTCTGAAGAATTTGAAGAAAAATTTTGGAACTCCAAATCTGCAGAAAATTTATATAATAGTCTACCTTCAAAACTTGAAGATCCAATGGCGTTAGTTTTTCAAAATGCTATGGAGGGATTATTAAAAAGAAAATCAAAAACAAATATAAGTGAGAGAATGACGGCTCTTCTTGAGAATGGGATTGAAAAACAAATGGCAAAGATTGATAAAGGTTTCACGTTTTTAGCAACTGTTGGTTCTACTGCTCCATTCATTGGTTTATTTGGAACTGTTTGGGGGATAATGAATTCTTTTCAATCAATTGCCATATCAAGAAATACAAGCCTTGCTATTGTAGCACCTGGTATTGCAGAGGCTTTATTTGCAACAGCACTAGGTTTATTAGCTGCAATACCTGCAGTTGTTGCTTACAATAAATTTAACAACGACTCAAAAAAATATTCTGACAAATTAGAAAACTTTTCAAAAAGATTTTTAACTATAATTTAATGGCTTTTAAATTAAATCGTTCATCAAAAGAACCAATGAGCGAGATTAATGTAACACCATTTGTCGATGTAATGTTAGTATTGTTAATAATTTTTATGGTAACAGCACCTCTGTTGACTGTTGGAGTTCAAGTTGACTTACCAGAAAGTTCTGCAGACTCACTTCCTGAGGAAACAGAGCCTTTAACATTATCAATAAATTCAAAAGGCGAAATTTTTATTCAAGAAAGCAAAGTAGAGTACGATAATATTATAGCAAAAGTTTTAGCAGTTTCAAAAAATAGAATTGATACAAGAATTTATGTACGAGGTGACAAAACTATAAATTATGGAAGAGTGCTCGAAATAATGGGACTTCTTTCTGGATCAGGCTTTACTAAAGTGGCATTAATTTCAGAACCTTACAAACAGAGATAATTTTGATGAATAGGAGCATAATAATATCTTCCATATTCCACGCATTATTAATTTTTATTACTGCATTGAGCTTACCTTTTTTAGCAAAAAAGCCCTTGGACATTCCACCCATAGTATCTGTTGAATTAATTCAGATAGCCGAAAAAACAAACGTTCCTTTTGCACCAAAAGCAAAAAAAATTATAGAGAAGGTTAAGGAAAAAGAAAAACTTGTATCTGAACAAGCTCCACCAAAAAAAGTTAAAAAAACAAAAACTAAAACTGTAGTTTCTCCAGACCAGAATAATAAGAAAATAGAAAATCAAACTCCAGAGGCAATTCCCCTTCCAGATAAAACTGCAAAAAAAATCAAAACAAAAAAGGAAAACAAGCAAAATCCAGAAAAAGTCGATAAAGAGGTAAAACAGGTTTCAGAGTTTGAAAAAGAGGATTTATTTGATCCAAATAATATTGCTGCATTAATTGATAAATCTAAAGAAGAAACTGCTAAAGTGGTTAAAAAGGATAATGATATAACTCAAGATCAAGAGAGAAATATTGATAATACTGGACTTACATTAAGCGAAGAAGATGCTTTAAAAGCACAAATTTTTGGATGTTGGAGCATTCCATTAGGCTTACCTTATAACGAAAACTTGCTAGTAAGAATTAAATTAAAATTAAAACCAGATGGATCAGTAACAAAAACAGAAATTTTAGATCATGCTAGGATGAATAAACCTGGACAAGCCTTTTATAAAGTCTTAGCTGAAAGTGCCTTGAGAGCTGTAAAATTATGTCAGCCATTAAGAGTTCCAACAACAGGTTATGAAAGATGGAAGGAATTACAGTTAAATTTTGATGCAAGAGAGATGTTAGAAGGCTAATATAAATATTAATATGATAAAAAAATTTATTGCATTATTTTTAATTTTAATTCCAATAAACTCATTTGCATTAATTGAGGTTGATATTACTCGAGGTAATCTTGATCCTCTTCCAATAGCAGTTTCACCTTTGTCTATTGATGAAAAATCTAGAAAAAGTTTTGAAAAAGCTTTAAAGAAAGAAAATATTGGAGAAGAAATTTCAAGTATTGTAGAAAATAATTTAAAAACATCAGGGCTATTTAATCCTTTAAGCAAAGAGGCTTTTTTGCAAGCCCCTGATATTGCTAATCTTAAACCAAGATTTGAAGATTGGAATTTAATTAAAGCACAAGCACTTATTACTGGCAAAGTAAATTATGTAGATGATAAATTAAGAGTTGAGTTTAGACTATGGGATGTACTTGCAGCCAAAGAAATGATGGCATTAGCATTTACAACAGTCCCAAGTAATTGGAGAAGAGTAGGACATATAATTTCTGATAAAGTTTATGAGAGATTGACTGGAGAAAAAGGGTATTTTGATACTAGAATCATTTATGTTGCAGAGGAAGGTCCTAAAACACAAAGAATTAAAAAATTAGCAATCATGGATCAAGATGGTTTTAATAATAAATTTTTAACTTTAGGTAACGAATTAGTGCTTACTCCAAGATTTAATCCTACAAGTCAAATGGTTACATATCTATCTTACTTTAAAAATCTTCCAAGAGTCTACTTATTAGATATTGAGACAGGTACACAAGAGGTAGTAGGAGACTTTCCTGGTATGACATTTGCCCCAAGATTTTCTCCAGAAGGAAAAAAAATTATAATGAGTTTTGCTAAAGATGGTAAGTCAGACATTTATACAATGGACTTGGAAAACAGGATTGTAGAAAGGATTACAAATCATCCTTCCATAGATACTTCACCGTCTTATTCACCTGATGGGAAGTATATTACATTTAACTCCGATAGAAGTGGTTATCAACAGATTTACATCATGAAAAGTAATGGTAGTGATGTAAAACGTATATCCTTTGGAAATGGATTGTATGGAACACCAGTTTGGTCACCAAGGGGAGATTTAATTGCTTTTACCAAATTACATAAAGGTAAATTTTATATTGGGGTAATGAGAACTGACGGAAGCGGTGAGAGATTATTAACAGAAAATTATTATCAAGAGGCTCCATCATGGTCACCAAATGGAAGGGTGTTAATTTTTTACAGAGAAACTAAGACCGATAATAAAGGTGAAGGTTTTACTGCCAAGTTGTGGTCAATTGATTTAACAGGTTATAATGAACGTCAAATTAAGACCCCAACAGATGCATCTGACCCATCATGGTCATCTTTATTGAGTAATTAATATAAATTTAACCTTGGAATTATCAAAATTTCTTAATTTTAGACTTGAAACCTCTAATTAGTTGTGAAAAAGTGATACTTTGAAATTAGCAGCAAGGAGCGATTTAATGACATTAAGCAAAATTTTTAAAAACACACTTTTAGTATTAACAGCTTGCCTAGTCTTATCAGCCTGTGCAACAAAAAAAGAGATTACAACTGGTATAGATGGCTCAATGCAAGGTGATGTTTATACAGGAACAGATACAGTTAAATACTTAGCTGACGGAGTTCCGGATAGAGTTTTCTTTGCGACAAACGAGTCAATTTTAACTACAGCCTCAAGAGAAACTCTAAGGGCACAAGCAGCTTGGTTAAGAAAAAATCCAAGTATTAATGTGGTGCTCGAAGGACACGCAGATGAGAGAGGAACTCGAGAATATAACTTAGCTCTTGGAGAAAGAAGAGCAAATGCAGCTAAAGATTACTTAATGACTTATGGAATATCTTCTGACAGAATCTCAGTACTAAGTTATGGAAAAGAAAGACCAGTTGACTCTGGTTCAAATCCATTATCTTGGTCAAAAAACAGAAGATCAGTTACTGTCAAAGCAAATTAAAAAATTTAATTTGAAAGACCCTATTTACCTAAGAGGTGATAGGGTCTTTTTTTTGCCATTTTTATAACCATAAAGTATAAAATTAATGAGACTGATATTAAAATTTATTTTATTAAAGATAATTCTTGTTTTAAATATCTTGGTAATCAATTCTTCTTTTGCAGATAATCATAACATTTATGAAACTTTGGAAATTATAAAAAAAGACCTTAAAACACTGGAAAGGGCTGTTTACTCTGGATCAGTTGAGATAGAGACTGTGACAAATTCTAACTCAACTTTAGAAATCGTTTCAAATTCAGAGGATGTTCTGACAAGACATTTACTTAAATTATCTGAGATAGAGGATCAGTTCAGACAACTGACAAATAATTTTGAGGAAATAAATTTTAAGATAGATAAACTTTCTAATAGATTGTCTAAAATTCAAGCTGATAATCAAATAAGATTTCAAGACATAGAATCTTCTATTGCATCAGGCATGACAACTGATGGTTCATCTAAATTGAGTTCTAAGCCTAAAACAGATGAAAATAAAATTTTGCCTGGAAGTTCACAACCACAAGATCTTGGAAGTATATCATATAAAGATACAGAAACTGTCGATACTTCTCAGCAAATTCAATCAGTAGAGACCACGGCATCAATTGTGACTGAAACATTTCAATCAGAGGATAAAATATTACCCCAAGATGTTTCAGCAGATAAACAATATGAATTTGCAACTAGTTTTTTAAAAGTTGGTGATTACAGTACTGCAGAAAGGGCTTTTAGAGAATTTGTTCTATCTAATACTGATCACGAGTTGGCAGGAAGTGCACAGTACTGGTATGCAGAAACTTTTAGAATAAGGCAGTTATATACCGATGCTGCATCTGCTTATTTAGAAGGCTATCAGAAATATCCAAAAGGCAAAAAAGCACCAATAAATTTATTAAAACTTGGTGTATCCATGGTACAAATTGGAGAGAAAGATCAAGGATGTAAAATGATTAACGGTGTTGAAATGCAATATCCTAATGCAAATCAATCAGTAATACAAAAAGCAAAATATGAGTCCAAAAAATTTGAATGTATCAAACAAGACTCATAAAAATTTACTAAATAATTTAAGAGATAAAAAAATATTTCAAATTTATAGAAAATTTGAAAATATTCTTAAATTAAATGAAGATTTTATTGTTGGGGTTTCTGGTGGTCCAGATAGCTTAGCCTTATCTTTCTTATCTAAAATTTATTCAATTAAAAAATCATGTAACGTTTATTATTATATAGTTGATCATAGACTAAGAAAAAATTCATCCACCGAAGCACAATCGGTAAAAAAACTATTAAAAAAATACAATATTAATTCTGATATTTTAAAGTGGTATGGAAAAAAACCTATTAGCAATATCCAGTCTTTAGCTAGAAATAAAAGATATAGTCTTTTGATTAATCAAGCTAAAAAAATGAATATCAAAACTATTTTAACAGGTCATCATATTGACGACCTGTATGAAAATTTTTTTATAAGAATTTCAAGAGGAAGTGGACTTAACGGCTTGGTTTCTTTTAGTGAAAAAACTCTTAGAGACAAAGTTAATATAGTTAGACCACTTATAAGTTTTGAAAAAAAACATTTAGATTATGTTACTACAAATGTTTTTAAATCTTATATTGAGGATCCCTCTAATGAGGATGATAAATTTAAAAGAGTAAGGATAAGAAAGTTAATAAAACATCTTCAGAACGATGGTCTTGATAAGAATAAATTTCTGTTAACAATTAAAAATTTAAAAGATTCTGATGAAACTATAAAATTTTATGTTGCAAAAAATTTAACTGATAATTCATATATTTATGAGGATAAAAGTAAAATTATTTTAAATGAAGAGTTTTTTAACCAACCTCATGAAGTAACTTTTAGATCGTTAACAGAAATAATCAGATTTGTTGGGAACAAACATTACTCTGTTAGAGGAAAGAAAATTGATACTATTATAAATAAATTAAAAGGAGAGACTAAAATTTTTCTTAAACTTACACTTGGAAATTGCATAATCCATAAAGTGAATCACTCAATCTTAGTTCTAAAAGAGCACTAAATATAATATTTTAATTGATATTTTGTCACTTGTTTAATTGATAATAATTCTTATTTTATACGTATGAATTTAAAAAATCTTGCAATGTGGGGAATCATAGTTTTCCTAACTATAGGCCTCTACAATATGTTCAAAAGCCCTCAATCAAATCCCAGAGGAGGCAATCAAATAATTTTTTCTGATTTTTTAAAATCGGTTGATAATGGAGAAGTTGTAAAGGTTGAGATACAAGGTAAAAATATAAAGGGTGTTTATTCTAACGGTAATTCATTCTCTACTTATTCTCCTAACGATCCTAATTTAATTGAAAAACTTTCTGAAAAAGGTGTGAGTATTTCAGCTGCTCCTTTAGAGGAAAAAATGCCTTCTTTATTTGGTGTATTGCTTTCATGGTTTCCTATGTTGCTATTAATTGCTGTTTGGATTTTCTTTATGAGACAGATGCAAGGTGGAAGAGGTGGAGCAATGGGTTTTGGAAAATCAAAAGCAAAAATGATGAACGAGCTTAAAGGAAAAGTTACATTCAACGATGTTGCAGGGGTAGAAGAAGCCAAAGAAGAAGTTGAGGAGATTGTAGAATTTTTAAAAGATCCAAAAAAATTCAGTAGACTTGGAGGTAAAATACCAAGAGGTGCATTATTAGTTGGACCTCCTGGTACAGGAAAAACTCTTTTAGCTAGAGCGATTGCAGGTGAAGCTGCAGTTCCCTTTTTTACTATTTCAGGCTCAGATTTTGTTGAGATGTTTGTTGGTGTTGGTGCATCAAGAGTAAGAGATATGTTCGAACAGGGAAAGAAAAATTCTCCATGTATAATTTTTATTGACGAGATTGATGCTGTTGGAAGAAGTCGAGGCGCAGGTCTGGGAGGAGGAAATGACGAGAGAGAACAAACATTAAACCAATTATTAGTTGAAATGGATGGTTTTGATACTAACGAAGGAGTTATTATAATTGCTGCAACTAACAGACCCGATGTTTTAGATCCTGCATTATTAAGACCAGGTAGATTTGATAGACAAGTAGTTGTTTCTAATCCAGATATAATTGGAAGAGAAAAAATTCTTAAGGTTCATGTTAAAAAAATTAAGATGGCACCAGATGTTAATTTAAGAACAGTTGCAAGAGGCACACCTGGTTTTTCAGGTGCAGATCTAGCAAATCTTGTTAACGAGGCAGCTCTATTAGCTGCTAGAAAAAATAAACGAATTGTTACTTTGGCAGAATTTGAGGAAGCAAAAGATAAAGTAATGATGGGATCTGAAAGAAGATCAATGGTAATGACTGAGGAGGAGAAAACTTTAACAGCTTATCATGAGGCTGGACATGCAATTGTGACTATTAACGAGAGTGCAGCATATCCAATTCATAAAGCTACTATTATCCCAAGAGGAAGAGCTCTGGGTATGGTTATGCAATTACCTGAAAGAGATGAATTATCACAAACACGTGAGCAGCTACATGCACAACTTGCTATTGCCATGGGAGGAAGAGTTGCAGAAGAAATAATATTTGGTGAGGATAAAGTTACTACCGGAGCATCGAGTGATATCGAACAAGCAACTAAAAGAGCTAGAGCAATGGTCATGAGAGCAGGATTAAGTAAAGAACTTGGACCAGTTGCGTATGGAGAAAACGAGGAAGAAGTTTTCTTGGGTAGATCAGTTGCAAGACAACAAAATATGTCAGAGGAAACGGCTCAAAAAGTTGATTCTGAAATAAGAAAAATAGTTGATAAAGGTTATGAAAGAGCAAGAAAAGTACTAACTGAAAAAATTGACGATTTGCACAAGTTAGCTAAAGCGCTTTTAACCTATGAAACTCTTTCAGGAGAGGAAATAGAAAATTTGATAAATAAAAATGTTTATCCAAAAGATAAAGAAGACATTAAGGTTGAGGATAATGATAAGGGTTCTGCACTAAGTTCATTAGGACTTAAACCAAAGATAGTTCACTAAACTTATAGATGACGAGATATTACACAAGAGTGTGTAATTTCTATTATGGTGCTGAGTCTAAAATTCTTGTCGAGAAAAATAAATCACTACCACTTCATGGTATTAAAGAAATTTCTTTTGATCAAATTGAAATAATTACAAGAAAATCTAAAAAAATAGTATTTGTTAATCAAATTAACAAATTATCACATTCATTAAAAAAAAAAATCAATTTTGATTTAAAGAATATTACTTCAAAAAAAAAAAATTTTAGTAATTTTAAATTTAATATAATTCCTAATTTGTTAGGAGTTTTAAATTTGACACCTGACAGTTTTTCAGATGGAGGAAAATTTAATAAAAAAGATAAAGCAATTCAACAAGCTACAAATTTATTAAGCTCAGGGGCAAACTTAATTGATATTGGAGGAGAGTCTACAAGACCAGGATCTAAACCAATAAATGAAAAGTTAGAATGGAGTAGAATTAATAAAATTTTAAAAATATTGAGTAAAAAAATACCAATATCTTTAGATACAAGAAAATCAAATATAATGAAAAAAGGAATTCAACTTGGAGTGAAGTTAATCAATGATGTATCAGGTTTGGAATATGACCCAGAAACTGCAAATGTATTAAAGCTTAATAATACTCCATTTGTATTGCAGCATTCCCAAGGTCTTCCAGAGGACATGCAAAATAATCCTTTTTATAAAAATGAATTGTTGGATATTTACGATTTTTTTGAAAAAAAACTAAATTTTTTAAGATCAATTGGAATAAATCACAATAAAATAATCATTGATCCAGGAATAGGTTTTGGAAAAAATTTGAAACATAATATGAATTTAATAAAGAACATTTCTATTTTTCATTCACTTGGTTTTCCTATACTTGTGGGAAACTCAAGAAAAAGGTTTATAAAAGATATATCTAAAAATAATGATAGTAAATTAAGGATTGGAGGCACAGTAGCTTCCTCGATTTTTATGATGACCCAAGGTGTTCAAATTTTAAGAGTTCACGATGTTAATGAAATTATGCAGGGTATAAAAGTTTATAAAGAGATAATTAAAAATTAATGCCAAAAAAATACTTTGGAACTGATGGTATTAGAGGTGCGATAAATAGCAAAAATATAAATGGGGATATGTTTTTTAAGTTTGGTCTAGCATCAGGAACCTTTTTTAGATCACAAAAAAAAAACAAACAAGTTGCTGTAATTGCCAAAGATACAAGACTATCAGGCTATATGCTCGAACCCGCTTTGGTATCAGGATTAACCTCAGCTGGTATGCATGTCTACACTTTGGGACCTCTACCAACTAATGGTTTAGCAATGCTTACTAAAACCATGAAAGCCAATATGGGGATTATGATAACTGCATCACACAATCCACATTATGATAATGGATTAAAATTATTTGGCCCAGATGGAATGAAATTATCTGACAAAATTGAAGAGAAAATTGAACATTTAATAGATCAAAATATTGAAAAAAATTTATCTGAACCTGAAAAATTAGGAAGGGTAAAAAGATTAGAAACAGGAACTAGAGATTATATTAAAATATTAAAAAAAAACTTTTCTGAGGAGTTTAATTTAAGAGGACTTAGGATTGTTATAGACTGCGCAAATGGAGCAGGTTACAAAGCGGGTCCTGAATTATTAAAATCATTAGGAGCAAAAGTAATAGCTATCGGAGTGGAGCCTAATGGCATGAATATTAATAATTATTGTGGATCAGTCTATCCACAGAATATTAAAAGAGCAGTAAAAAAATATAAAGCTCATATTGGCATTTCATTAGATGGTGACGCTGATCGAGTCATAATGTGTGATGAAAAAAGTAATATAATTGATGGTGATCAAATTATTGCTGCTTTGGCCTCAAGATGGAAAAGTAAAAAAATGTTAAAAGGGGGTGTGATTGGTACCTTAATGTCCAATTATGGTTTAGAGCAGTACTTTAAAACTCTTAATATTAATTTTATTAGAGCAAATGTTGGTGATAGGTACGTGAAAGAAAAAATGCAAAAACATAAATTTAATTTAGGGGGTGAACAGTCAGGTCATATTATTCTTGGAAAATTTGCAACCACTGGAGATGGTTTGTTAGTTGCCTTAGAGTCTTTATTTGCGTTGAGAAAAGGAAAAAAAGCTAGTGTATTTTTTTCAAAATTTAAAAAAGTCCCACAAATATTAAAAAATATAGATGTAAAAGATAAAAATATAATAAATCAATCAGATATAAAAAAATCTATTAAAATTGCAGAAAAATTAATCAAAGGACATGGGAGAATTTTAGTTAGGAAATCAGGAACAGAGTCAAAGATAAGAGTGATGGGTGAAAGTGAAAATGTAGACCTTTTAGCAAAGTGTATAAACATAATTACAAAAAAAATTAAATAAATTGAATACAAAATCAAAAGTATTAATTATTGCTGGATCCGATTCTTCTGGTGGTGCTGGAATACAGGCAGATATAAAAACTGTTACTGCATTAGGTTCATATGCGATGACCGCTATTACAGCTGTAACAGTTCAAAATACTACTGGTGTCAAATCAATTGTTCCAATTAATCCGAAGGAAATTTATAACCAAGTTATATTTTCCTCAAATGATATTAAGCCAGATGCTATAAAGATTGGAATGTTGCATTCAGTAAAGGTAATCAGATCAGTCATTAAGTCATTAGATCAAATTAAAGTTAGAAATATTGTTTTAGATCCGGTAATGGTTGCAAAAGGGGGAACAAAATTAATTGATAATAAGGCAATAAATTTACTTAAATCTACCTTGATAAAGAAAGTATTGATGATAACTCCAAATATTCCTGAGGCAGAAATTTTAACTAATACCAAAATAAAAACAAAACAGGACATGCTTGTTGTTGCACAAAAGTTAATTGAGCTAGGAGCAAAAAATGTTCTTATTAAAGGTGGTCATTTAAAAGGAGAATTGGTTCATGATATTTATGTAAACAATAAAGATATCAAAATTTTTAATAGCAAAAGAGTTAAAACAAAAAATACCCATGGAACCGGTTGCACATTATCTAGTGCTGTAGCAACATTTTTATCATGTGGAAAACAATTAAAGAAATCTTGTGAGCTTGGAATTAAGTATGTAAATTTAGCTATTAAATCTAACCCAAATTATGGTAAGGGTCATGGTCCTATAAATCATCTTGTCTCTATGAGCATAAATAAAAAATTTAAATAATGAAAAACATAGTAGTCGTTGGGTCACAATGGGGAGACGAAGGAAAGGGGAAGATAGTTGATTGGCTATCTGAACAAGCTGACGTTGTGATAAGATTCCAAGGAGGACACAATGCCGGACATACACTTGTTATTGATGGTGTAACTTATAAATTAAGATTACTACCCTCAGGAATAGTAAGAAAAAATAAGATTTCAATTATTGGTAATGGAGTAGTTGTTGATCCGTGGGCATTACTAGACGAAGTAGAGGAAATAAAATTAAAAGGGGTAGATGTTAATGTTGATAATTTTATTATTTCAGAGTCTGCAAATTTAATTTTACCATTTCACAGAGAAATGGATGAAATAAGAGAAGACGCAGCTGGAAAAGGAAAAATTGGGACTACGAGACGAGGAATTGGACCAGCTTATGAAGATAAAGTTGGCAGAAGATCTATAAGAGTAATGGATTTAAGATCTGAACAAAATTTAGATCATAGGCTAGAGTCAGTTTTGATACACCACAATGCTATTCGAAAAGGTTTAGGAAAAAAAATTTTTGAAAAAGAACAATTAAAAGAAGAACTATTGAAAATTGCCCCAAAAATACTTCAATTTTCTCAACCTGTATGGCTCAAAATTGATCAATTTAAAAAACAAAAAAAGAAAATTTTATTTGAAGGGGCACAAGGAATTTTATTAGATGTAGATCATGGAACCTATCCCTATGTAACCTCATCAAATACTGTAGCTTCAAGTGCTGCAACAGGAACTGGTTGTGGACCAAATTCAATTAATTATGTACTAGGAATAACTAAAGCATACACTACTCGTGTAGGTGAAGGACCTTTTCCAACAGAATTAAAAGATGATATAGGAGAATTGTTGGGCACCAGAGGAAAAGAGTTTGGAACTGTTACTAGCAGAAAAAGAAGATGCGGTTGGTTCGACGGTGTTCTAGTAAGACAAACTATCAAAATTTCTGGAATTGATGGAATTGCACTTACTAAATTAGACGTATTAGATAAATTGGATGAAATTAAGATGTGTATACATTATGAATTAGATGGAAAAAAAATTGATTATTTACCAGCAGCTGTTGAGGATCAGTTAAAAATAAAACCGATATTTAAAACTTTCCCAGGATGGAAAGTTTCAACAAGTGGAATAAAAAATATGGATGCTTTACCAGAAAATGCAAAAAAATATATTTTTGCAATTGAGGATTTTATAGGTGCAAAAATTTCAAGTATATCTACTAGTCCAGAGAGAGAAGATACAATATTAGTTGAAAATCCTTTTGATATTTAATTAACTGGCAATAAATTTTTAGATTTAGCTAAAAGAAGCATATGCTTTTGAAGTTTTTCGAAAGCTTTATTTTCAATTTGTCTTACTCTTTCTCGACTTATTTTATATTTCTGACTTAAGTCTTCTAATGTTGTTGGATTGTCATTCAGTCTTCTTGAGTATAAAATTTCTCTTTCTCTGTCATTAAGTACCTTAATAGAATCTTTTAATAAATCTTTTCTTTGCTCCATTTCTTCATGGTGAGCAAACTTTAGGTCATGGTCTAATTCTTTATCAACCAACCAGTCTTGCCACTCATCTCCATCTTCACCAACTTGAGCATTTAGAGAAAATTCTTTGCCTGATAATCTTCTGTTCATTGAAACAACTTCTTCTTTACTTACATCAAGTTTGTTAGCAATATGATCAACATGTTCATCTCTCAAATCTCCTTCTGCTTGAGGAGCAATTTGGTTTTTAATTTTTTTTAGATTAAAGAATAATTTTTTCTGTGCTGTTGTAGTTCCAATTTTTACTAAACTCCAAGATCTCAAAATATACTCTTGAATTGAAGCTTTGATCCACCACATCGCATAAGTCGCTAATCTAAAACCTTTTTCTGGTTCAAATTTTTTAACAGCTTGCATTAATCCTACGTTACCTTCAGAAATCATTTCGTTAACTGGTAATCCATAGCCTTTATATCCCATTGCAATTTTAGCGACTAACCTAAGATGGCTTGTAACTAGCTTTTCAGCAGACTTAATGTTGCCTGTAGTCTTCCAGTTTTTGGCTAGCATATATTCTTCCTCAGCAGCAAGCATTGGAAACTTTTTTATTTGGTCCAAGTAAGCTGATAGTCCTCCTTCGTTAGATAGGGACGGCAAGTTGTTACTAAAAGTTGTGCTCATAGCAAGTTTTATTTAATTAAATTTAAATAATTTTCAATGTTTTATTTATTAGTGTTTCTAAGCATTTCTAAAATATTATTTAGCTCATGTGGCAAATTTGAGGAAAAATGCATTTTTTTACTATTTTTTGGATGCAAGAAACCAAGGGTTTTAGCATGTAAAAATTGTCTAGCTAAATCAGATATCGAATTTTGAATTTTCAAATCTATATTTTTAAGTTTTTTATATTTTTTTTTGTATTTATCATCACCGACTATACTGTTTCCTTTATAATTCATGTGAACTCTAATTTGATGTGTACGACCTGTTTCTAATTTGCATTCTACTAGACTTAACGTTGGTGTCTTTTCATTTTCAAAAATTTCAAGAGTTTTATAATTAGTAATTGCTTTCTTCCCCTTGGATCGACTAACCTCCATTAGTTTTCTATTTCTTGAACTACGTGTAAGGTAAGTAGCTATTTGTCCTTTCGATGGTCTTAATTTCCCCCATATTAATAGCTGGTACTCTCTTAAAATATTATGTTCACTAAATTGTTTTGATAAATTTTCATGAGCTTGATTGTTTTTTGCAATTACCACTAATCCTGAAGTATTTTTGTCAATTCGATGAACAATACCTGGTCTTAATTCGTCACCAATATTAGATAAGGAATTTTTATTATAATGCATTAAGGCATTAACAATTGTTTGATCATAGTTCCCTGCACCAGGATGCATAATTATACCAGCTGGCTTATTTATTACCATTAAGTCTGCATCTTCATGTATAATTTGTAATTTATAATTATACGGTTTTAATGTTGCTACTTGTGGTTTTGGGATTTCGAGAACTACCTGATCTCCAGTATTAACTTTTTTAGAAGGATTATTTATGATGACATTATTTAATGTGAGTTTATCTTTTAATATTAAATTTTTGACTCTGGTTCTGCTAATCAACTTATCTCTTTGGTTGATCAAAATGTCAATTCTTAAATTATTCTCTTCTTCTTGAACAATAAAATTAATGTTTTTTTCCATAAAATATAATATTAATACTATATGCGCTTGTAGCTCAACTGGATAGAGCGCCTGACTTCGGATCAGGAGGTTCTGGGTTCGACTCCTAGCAGGCGCACCAATTATTCTCCTATATTTATTAAAGTTCCTTTATCGCGAGCTTTATCGAAAGAGTAATAAAAAATCGATATTGCAAGAATAAGATAAAAAACATTAATATAAAGAGCATTAAAGATGTTTTCATAGTCTACCTGACCGTTTACTAAAATATTTCTTGTTTCCTCAAATATATAAACGAGAGGTAGAACATAAGCGACAGACTGAAAGATCCCTGGCAAAATTTCAACTGGGTAATAAATACAACCAAATGGAGCTAACAAAAACATTGTAGACCATGCAATGTTTTCAAATGAAGGACCAAATCTGAGTAGTCCTGCAGAGACAAATAAACCTAATGTAATCCCAAAAATATATAAACTTAAAAAAAGAAAAGCTAAAGGAACTCCTAATTCTAATAAAGATATTCCAAACAGAGGAGAAGTAAGTAGTATAGCAGGGACCAGTCCTATTAAGGCTCTTATTAAAGCAGTAACTACTAAAGAAATAATTATTTCACTAATTTTCATAGGAGCTATGAATAAGTTGGTGAAATTTCGACTCCATATTTCTTCTAAAAATAACATGTTGAATCCAATACTTGTTCTAAATAAAAAATCGTAGAGAATTGCACACGATAGAATTACACCTACTGCACCACTATAGTAAGTACTGTACTCTGCAAAAAAATTTGAAATAAATCCCCATAAGGTTATTTGGATTGAAGGCCAATAAATTAAATCAAGTATTCTGGGAAATGATCTTGTGATTAAGTAAAAATGTCTTAAAAAAAGTCCATAAATTCTTGTTAAATTCATTTTGTATTCCTTGCTATTTCCAAAAAGACCTCTTCTAGATTTTTTCTTCCATGTTTTAATATTAAATCATTAGGTGTTCCTCTATCTACAATAATCCCATCTTTCATCATTAAAACAGAGCTGCACAACCTCTTAACCTCATCCATATTATGTGAGGCAAGTAAAACTGAAATTTTTTTTTCTTTTTTATAACTTTCTAAAAATGTTCTTACAAAATCACCCGTTTCAGGATCTAATGAAGCTGTTGGTTCATCTAACAGAAGTACTGTAGGATCATTAATTAAAGCTTTTGCTAAACTAACTCTATTTTTTTGTCCTGATGAAAGTTCACCTGTTATTTTATCTAAAAGATCAGATAGTCTAAGTTTATCTGAAAGATAATTAATTTGATTTTCTAAATCGTCAACGTTGTATAATTTGCCGTAAACAATTAAATTTTGTTTAACTTTTAATTTTTTAGGAAGCTCGATATAAGGAGATATAAAATTCATTTTATGGAGAAGAGATATTTTATTTGTCTCTATATTTTTTCCATTAATTAAAACTTGACCTTTAGAAGGTTTTAATAATCCTAATATCATTCCAATGGTGGTTGTCTTTCCACATCCATTAGGACCCAACAAGCCAACAATTTCATTTTCACCAATTTTGAAATTAATATTACTAACAGCGTTCTTTGATTTATATTTTTTAGATAGGTTTATTACCTCAATTGAATTTGTCATTTAATATTTTGATGCCCTCTCTAGCCGATCATTAATTGTTTGTCCTATTCCAATATTAGGTATTTTTTCAACAGCAATTTTTTTGTACCCTTTATTTTTAATTTTTCTCATGAGAGGATATAAATTTTTTGCAGCTTTTATTAAATTATTATTTTTACTGAGAAAAAAATAATTTTTAAGATTTGTTTTTCTTTTTTTTATTAATACAAAAGCTTCTTCTTTATTTGGTTTTTTTACATTCATCCTTAACGGAATTCCAGGAGAATAATGAAGAGAAAACAATCCTGGTGAAATATTATTTTTAGATTTATTCTTAATTATTATTTGTTTTTTTATTATTTTTTTTATTTTTGATACATTTAAACCTCCAAGCCTTAATATTGATAAATTTTTTGTAAGGTTAACAATTGTAGACTCTACCCCAATTGAACATCTCCCACCTTTAAGTATATATTTTAATTTTTTTCCAAATTCTTCTTTAACATCTGAGGGTTGGACAGAACTAAGTTTTGAGGAAATATTTGCACTTGGTGCAGCTAAGGGATAATTTAAAACTTTAAGCAATCCTCTAAGTAAATGATGTTTTGGAAATCTGATAGCAACAGTATTTTTATTATTAGTTACCAATTTTGATATTTTTGAACTTTTCTTTAATTTTAAAATGTATGTGATTGGACCAGGTGAAAATTT
>CABZSY010000014.1 GCA_902528505.1 uncultured Pelagibacteraceae bacterium | reverse complement strand
TTCTATCTCTATAAGCATATTGCATTGATTTTTCCATTGCCTGTTTGGCAACTCTTATAGTATTTTTTCTTCTGCCCCATTGACCTTTGACAGCTTTTAAAACTTTTTTATGCTTAGCTTTACTTGTTACACCTCTTTTAACTCTTGCCATTATTAACCTCTTAAACTGTAAGGCATGTAAGATTTAACAATTTTTCCATCTTGCTTTGACATTGTTGTTGTGCCTCTTAATTTTCTAATTTGCGAATTTGTTCTTTTGATCATACCATGTCTTTTTCCAGCCTGAGCAGTCATCACTTTCCCTTTAGCTGATATTTTAAATCTTTTTTTTGCTGAGCTTTTAGTTTTTAATTTAGGCATAATTCTGCGGACTTATACAAAGAATGTTATAATTTTACAACCTCTATTAAATCCTATAAAGGTTGAATAACCATAATCATCTGTTTACCATCAAATTTTGGATGTAGCTCTACCTTGCCTATATCTTTCATGTCTTCCTTAATTTTGCCCATTAACTCATTTCCTAAATGTGAGTGTTGTAACTCTCTACCTTTAAATCTTATTGTAAATTTTACTTTATCTCCTTTAGCAATAAATTTTTTTGCATTTTTAACTTTAAAATCATAATCATGTGTTTCTGTTACTGGTCTCATTTTAATTTCTTTTAATAAAACAATTTTTTGTTTCTTTTTTGCAAGATTTGCTTTTTTTTGGGCATCATATTTATACTTACCCATATCCATAATTTTACACACTGGAGGGTTTGCGTTTGGTGATATTTCAATTAAATCGAGTCCTTGATTTTTTGCCATTGAGATAGCTTCATTCGTATTCAATACACCAAGATTTTCACCATCACTTGCTATTACTTGAACATCTGGAGAAGAAATTCTATTATTAGATCTTGGGCCTCTATCCTTAGTTCTTCTCTGAAAATAATTTTGTTTAAAATCTGCCACTTAGTTTGAAGATGCTTTGTTTAAAGCAGAAAAAGTTTTTAAAAATGTATCTATATCCATATTTTCTTGTTTATTAGAGTCTAATCTTCTAATCGTTACAGAATTGGAGTCAACTTCTTTTTTACCACAAATTAACAAAAGAGGTATTTTAGCTAACGAATGATCTCTTATTTTATAATTTAAATTTTGATTTTTTAAATCAACAGAAGAGCTGATACCAACATTTTTAATTTTCTTAGATATCTCAATAGCATAATGATTAAATTCTTCTGAAATAGGAATTACCATTGTTTGTAAAGGCGATATCCAGAATGGAAATTTACCTGCATAATTTTCAATTAAGATACCAATAAATCTCTCAAGAGATCCAAATAGTGCTCTGTGAAGCATTACAGGAATTTTCTTACTTCCATCTTTGTCAACATAATAAGCACCTAATCTCTCAGGTAAATTTAAATCAACTTGTAAAGTTCCACATTGCCAATCTCTACCAATTGCGTCCCTAAGAACAAACTCTATTTTGGGACCATAGAATGCTCCTTCTCCCTTGTTAATACTATATTCTAACTTTGAGGCTTTCACTGCTTCGAGCAATGATGCTTCTGCTTTGTCCCAAACTTCATCTTCCCCAACTCTTACCTCTGGTCTATCTGCATATTTAAGAATTACATTTTCAAACCCAAGATCTTTATAAATATCCAAAATTAAATTAGTAACAATTAGACACTCACTTGTAATTTGATCTTCTGAACAAAAAATATGCGCATCATCTTGCGTAAAAGCTCTAACTCTAAGTAAACCATGTAATGCTCCTGATGGTTCATATCTATGAACTTTCCCAAACTCCGCGTAACGCAAAGGAAGATCTCGATAACTTTTTAGTCCTTGATTAAATACCTGCACATGTCCTGGACAATTCATTGGTTTTATTGCAAATACTTTTTCATCTGGGGTTTCAGATGTGTACATGTTGCCACCATATTTTCCCCAATGTCCTGATTTTTCCCATAATTGTCTATCCAATACCTCGGGGGTATTTATTTCTTTGTAACCAGCTTTATCCTGTCTATTTCTCATATAGTTAATTAAATTTTGAAACAACGCCCAGCCTTTTTCATGCCAAAAAACAGATCCTGGACTTTCTTCTCTAAAATGGAATAAATCCATTTCTTTTCCTAATTTTCTATGATCTCTTTTTTCTGCTTCTTCTGTCCTTTTAAGATGTTCATCTAAATCTTTTTGAGTTGCCCAACTAGTACCATATATTCTTTGAAGCATCTCATTTTTTGAGTCTCCTCTCCAATAAGCACCTGAAACTTTTGTTAATTTAAAATACTTTCCTATTTTGCCTGTCGAAGATAAATGAGGACCTCTGCAAAGATCATGCCAATCACCATGAAAATAAATTGAAACATCCTCTTTTTCTGGAATAGCTTTAATTAACTCAGACTTATAAATTTCACCTTTTTTTTTGAAATGATCAATAGCTTTTTTTCTATTCCAAACTTCTCTTTTGGTAATTTCATCTCTGTCTACTATTTCTTTCATCTTATTTTCAATTTTGACTAAATCATCTTCAGTAAAAGGTTCTTTTCTTGCAAAATCATAGTAAAATCCATTTTCAATAACTGGACCAATTGTAACCTGAGTACCTGGGAACAATTCTTGAACAGCCATTGCCAATATGTGAGCTGTGTCATGTCTAATTGTTTCCAGCCCTTCTGGATTTTTTGAAGTAAAAATTTTTACCGAGCAGTCTTTTTCTATTAAATAATCTAAATCTTTAAGTTCACCATCAACACTTATAACCATTGCTTGTTTTGCTAATGACTTACTTATTTTCTCGGCTACTTCAGCTCCAGTAACTTTTTTTGTAAAATTTATATTATTCCCGTCTGGTAATGTTATTGTAGGCATTTAATTTAATAGTCTTTTATACTCTGAATAAGTAGAAAAACACATTTTTTCAACATTAAATCTTTGAGTAACGTTTTTTCTTGCATCTATACCCATCATTTTTAGAGATGTTTCATCCATATTAAGAACTTTTAATATCTGTTTACTTAAAGATTTGGCATTGTTTGACTCAAATAAAAAACCTGTCTTTCCATCAATGACTGTTTCATTCGATCCGCCAATATTGCTGGCCACTATAGGTTTTCCCATAGATTGGGCTTCCACTGACACTCTTCCAAATGCCTCTGGTTGATTTGAAGCTGAAACTATTATATCTGAGACTTTGTAGGCCAAAGCCATATTCTTACAATGATCTATAAATCTCATTTGTTTTGACATTCTGTATTGTTCAGAAAGTCTGATTAATTTTTTTTTATAAAGCTGACGACCTTGGTCACTACCAAGAATGACAGTATAAAATGCTTCATATCCAAGTTCTATATTAACTAAATTGACTGCCTCTATAAATACTTCCTGACCCTTCCATGAAGTTAATCTACCTGGTAAAAGTATAATTTTTTTATCCTTCTCAATATCCCATTGTTTTAATAATTTTTTTTCATCATTTTCAAAAGTCGTAGATGAGTCAAAATAATCAACATTAATACCTCTAAAAATCACTAAGAATTTTTTTTTATAATTTAAATACATAGAGTAATTTTCTTTAATATGAGAAAATATAAAATTTGATCCTGCAATAATTAAATCAGATCTTACCATCACCGAATTATAAAATTTTTTCAAATTAGTTTTAAAATTGTAAGTGCCATGAAAAGTTGTCACAAATTTTCTTCCCGTAATTTTTGATGCTATCAAGCAAGACCATGCAGGTGCTCGACTTCGAGCGTGAACTATTGAAATATTATTTAATAAGATAATTCCAATTAAAATAATTGAGTTAATAAAAATTAATAAAGGATTTTTACTTTGCACAGGAAGCTTAAAAATTTTTACCTTTTTTTTGTCAACAAACTTAAGCAATTCACCACCACTGGTTACAATAAAAGACTCACAATTATTTTCAGGCAAATAATGAGCTATATCGAAACAGCCTGTTTCTGCGCCTCCATATCCTAATTTGGGTATAACTTGTAAAACTTTTAAATTAGTTGCCATCTGATAAACTTATATATTATTAGACTAAATATATAAACGAAATGGCAAATTTCAGATATCATAAGATCTCAAAAACTAAGAAAATTAGATATATTTCAAAAATTTATAAAAATAGTTTGTCTATAGTTTTTCTGCATGGATTTATGTCAGATCTTGAGGGAGAGAAGCCTAAAGCATTACTAAATTTTGCTAAAAAAAATAAAATTAATTTCTTGGCACTTGAATATTCAGGACATGGTAAATCTTCAGGAGAATTTACGAAAGGTAATATCTCAAAATGGAGTGAAGAAACATCAAAATTAGTTAAAAAATATGCAAAAGATGACAAGCTTATATTTATAGGTTCAAGTATGGGTGCTTGGATTGCTTTAAAACAATTTAAAATTTTTAAAAGTCAAATTGTTGGTTTTTTAGGGATTGGGTCAGCTCCTGAATTTTTAGAAAATATTATATGGAAAAAATTTTCCAAAAAAATGAAAAAAGAAACAATTACAAAAGGGATTTATAATTTAAAACATGGAAATTATGAATATCCTATAACATATCAACTAATTAAAGATGGAAGAAAAAATAAAGTTTTAAATAAAAAAATTAATTTAAAAATTAAGGTTACTATGGTTCATGGAGAAAAAGATGAGGCTGTTAAGGTTTCTTATTCTAGAAAAGTTTTGAAACTTTTTCCAAATGCAAAGAAAAAGTTAAATATAGTCAAAAAAGGTGATCATAGTTTGTCTAGTAAGAAAGGTCTAAAAATAATACTTAAAGAGTTGAAACTATTAATCTAACTAACTTTTTTAATACCCTTAAGAGTTATTGGGTTGTCTAGTTTATCTAACATTTCTTTAGGACAAACTTGAACAAAATTAATTAATTCCTTGTCATAATTTTTAATTATATTTTTTGAAAATTGAGATCCTGTTTCCTTTGAATGTTCAGATATTAAATTCTTTAAAATTTCTTTCCAATAATCTGTTTCAACAGTTTGCCAAACAACTGACTCCGGATTTACTTTTTTTGTAAATTGATGCGATTTATCGTAAATAAAAGCCATACCACCTGTCATTCCTGCTGCAAAATTATCTCCTACCTCTCCTAAAATTACTACCATTCCACCAGTCATATATTCACAACCATTTGAATCACATCCCTCGATCACTGTTGTGGCTCCAGAATTTCTTACAGCAAATCTTTCTCCTGCTTGACCTGCCGCAAAAAGTTTACCCGAAGTAGCACCATAAAGAACTGTATTTCCTAAAATTGTATTTTCATTAGAAACTAAATTACTTTCCTCTGGCAATTTAATTGAAATTGTTGCACCTGATAAACCTTTTCCAACATAATCGTTAGCATCTCCTTTTAGGACTAATTTTAATCCTTTGGAAGAAAATGCTCCAAAAGACTGTCCTGCTGAGCCTTTGAAATTTAAAACTAAAAAGTCATCCTTAAGTTTTTCATATCCATATTTTTTAAATAAATGATGAGAGATTCTTGTTCCAACAGCTCTATGTGTATTTTGTATTGGATAAACCTTTTCAATTTTTTCTGATCTATCTAAAGATTTTTCTATTTCAGGCCAAATCTCTTGATCTAACGTATCTGGTACATTGTTTATTTTTGGAAAATCACAATACCTTTTATTATTTCCTGTATCAGCTTGAACAAATAGTGGATTTAAGTCTAAATCATCTAAGTTTGGAGATCCTTTGCTAACTTGTCTTAATAAATCAGTTCTACCAATTATATCATTTAAAGATTTAAATCCTAATTTTGCTAATATTTCTCTTACTTCGGTTCCAATGAATGTGAACAGATTCACTACCTTTTCTGGTGTACCAGTAAATTTTTCTCTTAATTTTTCATCTTGAGTACAAACCCCGACCGGACAGGTGTTAGAATGACATTGTCTTACCATAATGCAGCCCATTGCTACCAAGGCTGTAGTAGCAACACCGTACTCCTCAGCTCCCATCATAGCAGCAATTACAACATCTCTTCCAGTTTTAATTCCTCCGTCAGTTCTTAGGGTAACTTTGTGTCTAAGGTTATTTAGAGTTAAAACTTGATTGGCTTCAGTCAAACCCATTTCCCATGGTATTCCAACATATTTAACACTTGTTTGAGGTGTTGCTCCAGTTCCACCATTATGACCTGATATTAAAATTATATCAGCTTTAGCTTTGGCAACCCCAGCTGCAATTGTTCCAACACCAGAAGAAGCAACTAGTTTTACTCCTATTCTTGCTTTAGGATTTATTTGTTTCAAATCATAAATTAATTGTGCAAGATCTTCGATTGAATAAATGTCGTGATGTGGTGGAGGAGAGATTAATGTTACTCCTGGTGTAGAATGTCTAAGTCTTGCTATTTCCTTCGTAATCTTAAATCCTGGAAGCTGGCCACCTTCACCTGGTTTTGCACCTTGTGCAATTTTAATTTCAATTTCGTTACAATTATTTAAGTAGTTAACTGTTACTCCAAATCTTGCAGAGGCTATTTGTTTTACCCTAGAATTTGCGCTATCTCCATTTTCTAATACCTTAAATCTTTTTTCATCCTCTCCTCCTTCTCCGCTGCAAGAGGCACCTTTAATTCTATTCATTCCAGTAGCTAATGTTTCATGAGCTTCTTTTGACAAGGCACCATGTGACATGCTTCCACTTCCAAATCTTTTTAATATATTTGCTAGAGGCTCCACTTCCGAAATATCAATTGATCCTTTTAATTTTTTTGATCTAAAACCAATTAAATCTCTTAAATTTATTGGTGGTAGATTATAAATACCTTCTGCATATCTTTTGTAAGCATCATAAGAATTAGAACCTACAGCACTTTGAAGTAAATGAATTAATTTTCCTTGATACTGATGAGTCTCTCCATTTTTTCGATATCTGTAAATTCCACCTATAGGGAGAATTGTATTACTGCTTTCAAAAGCTTCTTTGTGTATTTCTCTAATTTTTTTTTCAATTCCTGTTAGTCCTATACCTGAAATTTTTGATATTACTCCAGGAAAATAGTCTGCAACAATTGTTCTACTTAAACCAACCGTCTCAAAATTACATCCCCCTCTATAAGAACTTAAAACAGAAATACCCATCTTAGACATTATTTTTAGGAGTCCTGCGTTTACTGATTTAATATATCTATCAACACATTCATCAAAACTAAATTTTCCAAACAATTTCTTTTCATGCCTTTGATATAGGCTGTCAAAAGCTAGATATGGATTTACTGTAGTTGCACCAACTCCAATTAAAGTTGCAAAAGAGTGAGTATCCATTGCTTCTCCTGACTGGACATTGATAGAAACATATCCTCTCAATTTTTTTTCAATTAAAAATGAATTGATTGCACCAACTGCAAGTAACATCGGAATTGGAAGCTTCATGTTTGAAAGCTCTTTATCACTTAAAATTAATTGTGTAACTCCTTGTCTTACTGCTATCTCTGCATCTTTTTGAATTCTTTTTATAGATTCATACAAATTTTCATTGTCTGAAAAAGTACAATCAATAACAGATGAATTTTTTCCAAAAAAATTGATAAATTTCTCAAATTGTGAATTTGATAAAATAGGACTGTTTAAGACATAGATATTTTGCTTAGTTAAATTGTCAAAATCAAGAATATTTCCAAGATTTCCAAATCTTGTTTTTAGACTCATTACTTTATTTTCTCTTAAAGAATCTATAGGAGGGTTTGTTACTTGACTAAAGTTTTGTCTGAAGAAATGATATAAAGGTCTGTATCTGTCTGATAATACTGCAAGGGGAGTATCATCCCCCATTGACCCTATAGCTTCTTTGGCATCCTCTGCCATCGGATGTAATATCAACTCTAAATCTTCCAAACTAATTCCAAAAGCATATTGTCTTCTTCTTAATTCATCTCCAGAAAAGGAATTTTTCTCATCAGAAATCGTCAATTTTTCATCTAAGTCAATAATTTGTGAATTAAAATGCTTATACTCTTTTGCTAGATAATCTTTAATCTGCTTATTTTTAAAAACTTTTCCTTTTTCAATTCTAACACCAATGATTTCTCCTGGTCCTAATCTGCCTTTAGAAAGTATTCTTTTTTCATTAAGCTCTATCATGCCTGTCTCTGATCCTGCAAATAACAAATTATCTTTTGTAATTGCATATCTTAGTGGTCGTAATCCGTTTCTGTCGTTAGCTGCAATTACCCATTCATTATCTGTACCTGCAATAGCTGCGGGGCCATCCCAAGGTTCCATTGTACTGTTTAAAAAATTAAATAATTGTTGGTGATCTTTTGGTAAAGTCTCATTTTTCTTAGACCAGGCATCTGGGACCAACATTAGCTTAGCTAAAGGTGCTGGCTGACCAGAAATATTGAGCAATTCAAACACGTTATCTAATGCAGCAGAATCTGAAGTACCCTGTTGGATAACTGGTTTTAAATTTTCTATGTTTTCAAAAAGATTACTATTCATTTCTTGTTCATGAACTTTCATCCAATTTTTATTTCCCCTAAATGTATTTATTTCACCATTATGAGCGATTGCTCTAAATGGTTGAGCTAAATTCCAACTTGGAGCTGTATTTGTAGAAAATCTTTGATGAAAAATTGCAAATCTTGAAATAAATCTCACGTCTTTTAAATCTAAATAGAAATCTGAAATTGCTTCAGCTAAAAACATACCTTTGTAAATAATTGATTTAGAACTTAATGAACAAATATAAAAATGATTTAAGGACTTTTTAAATGCTTCGTTTTCTATTCTCCTTCTGGTTTCATATATTTTTCTCTCAAGGTCTTTATTAGTAAGTTCTGGATTATGTGACTTAAAAAAAACCTGAATAATTTCAGGCATGGTCTGAAGTGCCTTTTCGCCTAATACATTTGGATTAATTGGAACTTGTCTCCAACCATAAATACTAAAATCGTTTTTTGTTAATTCTCTTTCTACGATTGTTTTACAACTTTCTTGAGCTTCGTAATCATTTCTAGGTAAAAAAATCATACCTACGCCTATTTCAGAATTATCATGGGTATGACCGGTTACCTCTATTTTTTCGATAAAAAAATCTTTTGGAATTTCAACATGAATTCCTGCGCCATCTCCTGTTTTTCCATCTGCATCTACTGCACCTCTGTGCCAAACAGCTTTTAAAGCTTCAATACCATACTCAACAACTTTACGAGATTTTTTACCTTCGGTAGATGCAATAATTCCTACTCCACAAGCATCATGCTCCATATCGTCGGAGTACACATGATTTTGTTTTAATAGTTCTTTATTCTTAATGTAATTTTCCACTAAGCTACTTTTCTCTCTTTTAAAGACTTATTCTCTAAATAATTTTTAATTGAAGTTGCAGCATCTCTTCCATCTTTAATTGCCCAAACTACTAAAGAAGCACCTCTGATGATATCACCTGCAGCAAATACACCTTTAATATTTGTCTCCATAGTATCAAAATCAGCTTTAATTGTTCCCCATTTTGTTACCTGTAACTCATTAGCTTCAAACATTTTTGGTAAATCTTCAGGGTCAAAGCCCAAAGCCTTTATAACCATATCGGCATTAATTTCATAACTCGAACCTTCCTGAACCTGTGGTTTCCTTCTTCCAGTTTCGTCAGGATCACCAAGTTTGATTTGATCTACAACTAATTTTTCAATTTTATTTGTGCCTTTAAATTCTTTTGGACTTGATAACCATACAAATTGTACTCCTTCTTCTTCAGCATTAGCAACCTCTCTAGCTGAACCAGGCATATTCTCCTTATCTCTTCTATACAAACATTTTACAGATTTTGCTTTTTGTCTGATTGAAGTTCTTACACAATCCATAGCAGTATCGCCACCTCCAATTACAACAACGTCTTTACCTTCAGCGTTTAAAATTCCTTTATCAAATAATTCAACTTCATCTCCTAAACCTTTTTTATTTGATGCAGTTAAAAAATCCATAGCTGGAAAAATATTATCTAAATCGTTTCCATTCAACTCAACTTCTCTCGCTTTATAAACTCCAGTTGCAATCAAAATAGCATCATGCTTTTTACGTAATTGATCTAAAGTTGCGTCTTTACCAACCTCAAAATTTTGAATAAACTCTATGCCTCCATCTTTTAAAAGTTTTGTTCTTCTTTCAACAATTTCTTTTTCTAATTTAAAATTTGGAATTCCATATATTAATAAACCACCTGCTCGGTCGTATCGATCATAAACAGTAATTGTGTATCCATTTTTTCTTAATTGATCTGCAGCCGCTAATCCTGCTGGACCTGCTCCAATAATGCCTACACTTTGATTTTTCTCTTGGTTAACTTGAATTGGTTTCACCCAGCCTTGCTCCCATGCATTATCAGTAATATATTTTTCAACAGAACCAATAGTTACAGTTCCATGTCCAGATTGTTCAATGACACAATTTCCTTCACAAAGTCTATCTTGAGGACATATTCTGCCACATACTTCAGGCATATTATTTGTACTTTGTGATAACTCATAAGCTTCTTTAAGTCTTCCTTCAGCTGTAAGTTTCAGCCAATCAGGTATATTGTTGCTTAAAGGGCAATGAACTTGACAAAAAGGAACTCCACATTGGGAGCATCTACTTGACTGCTCTCTAGCTTTTTCATTTATATACTCGTCATAAATCTCTTTAAAATCTTGTTTTCTAGACCCAACTTCCCTTTTAGGTGGTGTTTGTTGACCTATTTTTACAAACTTTAACATTTTATCAGTCATAATAATTCTATAATTTTCGGTAAGTTATAGCTTAGTTTTATTTAATAAAGTATAAAATAGGTCATAAACTATGACCTTAATTTGATGACTCTCTAGGAATTTAAACAACTTTCTAATAAATGCATACCTAATATGATTAAATCGAATTGTTTTAAATCGATATTTTATAAGCTACGAAGAAACGATGTTTCAAAATATAATAGAAATATTAATCCTTTCAGTAATTCAAGGTGTATCAGAATTCTTACCAATAAGTTCGTCTTCACACTTAATTTTAGTTTCAAGCTTATATGAGTTTAAGTCTAATTCGTTGTTAATAGATATTAGTCTTCATTTGGGATCTTTGTTAGCAATAATTTATTTTTTTAGAGAAGAATTATTAGATGTTAAAAATAACAAAAGATTATTAGGTTTAATTGTTCTAGGTTCTATTCCATTAATAATTATTGGATATATTTTATACTCTACAAATTTTATTTATGCTCTAAGAGATATAAAAGTAATTGCATGGACTACCCTTGTATTTGCAATAGTTTTATACATCGCAGATAAAAATAGATTTGATAAAAAAATTTCAACTAATTTAAATATTCAAACAATATTTTTCATTAGTCTTTTTCAAGTTTTATCACTTGTGCCAGGTGTGAGTAGAGCAGGTATTACCATAACAGCGGCTAGGATTTTAAAATTTAATAGAGTTGACTCTAGTAAAATATCTTTTTTACTTTCTATTCCCGCACTTAGTGGAGCAAGCTTTTTAGGTTTGAAGGATATTGTAAATCAACCTATTGAATTAAATTATTTAGTGTTTGTTGCAATAATATCATCTTTTATATTGTCTTTTATGACTGTCAAATTTTTTTTAATTTATATAAATAAATTTTCTATGAATGCTTTTGTAATTTATAGAATAATAATAGCTTTAATTTTATTTAGCTTAATTTATTAAGCATATCCTTTTTTCATTAAAGGAAGTAACTGAGATAATAGTACTCCGCACAAAATGAAAAAGCACCCAAGTAAGTTATTAATATCTAGAATCTGACTCAATAGAAACCAAGCGGCTATTGTAGCAAACACTCCCTCAAGTGAAAAGATAATTGCTGCTGGTGCAGGTGAAATGTTTTTTTGTGCATAAATCTGTAATACAAATGCTAATCCTCCAGATAAAATTCCTGCATAAAGTATTGAGTCTAATTCTTTTATTATATTTACTAAAATAAAATCCTCGTAAACTAGACCAATAATAAATGAAAATATTGAGACTATTAATGTTTGTACAGCACCTATAGTAAGTGGTAGATTGTATTTTTTTATAATAATTCCCACAAAAATAATATGAGTGCTCCAAAAAAGTGCCCCCAAAATAACTAAACCGTCTCCAAGCCTAATTGTAGCATCATAAAAATTCGTTAATAAATACCCTCCTATTAAACATAAAATTACAGATGGCCATATACTCCAATGTATAGAAATTTTTCCAAACAAAAAAATTATAATCGGCACCATTGGAACATAAAAAATTGTAAAAAAAGCTGCATTAGCAACATCAGTATAAAGTAAAGCAACCTGTTGCAAACCAGACCCTAAAAAAAGGGACGAACCAATCAAAAAAGAGAAAATTGCAAATGTTTTAAAGTCAACCTTAAACTCAGATTTCATTTTTTTTACCTCAAATAGGAGTACCAGGGGAATAATAGCTAAAAAACCTATAAAAAATCGAGCTGCATTAAATGTAAAGGGCCCTATATTGTCCATCCCAGTATCTTGAGCTATAAAAGTTGTTCCCCAAATAAAAGTACACAGTAAAGCACTGAGTAAAGATATAGATTTTGTCATGAATAATTATACGGCTAACTTATAAGCGAAATTATTTCCTAAATTTTCTTTCAAATCGTTATTAAACCGAGCAGCTTCTGCTCCGTCAATAATTCTGTGATCATAAGAAAGAGAGATTGGTAACATTGTTCTTATTTGAAACTTTCCATTAATAAAAATTTGTTTTTTTTCTGACCTTCCAACACCCAAAATAGCTACTTCAGGATAATTTATAATTGGTGTAAAGAAAGATCCACCAATTCCTCCTAGACTTGTAATTGTCATTGATCCCCCAAATAATTCCTTCTTATCTATTTTTAGATTCCTGCAAAGTTCACTGACTTGTTTTAACTCTTTACCTATTAATGAAATTTTTTTATTATTTGCATCTCTGATTTTTGGAACCATCAATCCATTTGGAGTATCGACTGCAATTCCAATATGATAATATTTTTTTAAAGTCATTTTTCCACTTTCAATCTCATCTATTGAAGAATTAAAACTTGGAAACTTTTTTAAAGAAGCAACTAATGCTTTAATAATAAATGCCAAAGGAGTAATTTTTATTTTTTCTCCAGTATAAATATCTTTCAAAGAAGTTCGAAAACTTTCCATTTCGGTTATATCCGCTTCATCATGATTAGTTACATGAGGAATGGTTGTCCAAGAATTTGTAAGATAATTTGAAGCTAATTTCTTTACTCTTGGTATATCTTTAATCTCAACTTTTCCAAAATCTGCATGTTCATACTCATTCTTGATTTTAATTGGTTTGATTTCTTTTGCTTGATAATTATTTGCTGCTTTTGAAGAAACAAATTTTTTAATATCATCCTCTATTACTCTTCCATCTTTTTCACTACCCACCACTTGGTTGATATTAACACCTAGCTCCCTTGCAAATTTTCTAGCTTTTGGACTTGCTGAGGAAATATCTTTAATTTTTTTTTCAGATATAGAAATTTGTTCTGTTGCTTGTTTTATTTCTACAATCGGTTCAGATTGTTTTTCAATTTTTGCTTCTTCTTTAATTTTACTTTCACTTGACAAACTTTCTAAAATTAAAATTAAGTCACCCTCAGAAACTTTATCGCCAACTTTTAATTTAAGAGATTTGACTTTTCCTTCAAAGTTTGATGGAATTTCAACGCTAGATTTATCACTCTCAATTGTTATTAATGGATCATTTTTTAATATATCTTGGCCTTCATTTACCAAAACCTCTATTACTTCAACGTCTGTGAAATCACCAATATTTGGAACCTTAATATCAATCTCTTTCATTTTATAATTTAGTGGGCATTGGCTTGTTGCCATCAATGTTATATTTTTTCATTGCTTCTTTTGCATATTTTGAGGCTATAAGTTGCTCTTTTGCCAAAATACTTAATCCATATGCAACTATGTGCTCTTTATCCACTTCAAAGAATTTTCTTAAATTTTTTCTTGTATCACTCCTACCAAAACCATCAGCCCCCAGAGAGTAGAAACTTCTATTAGTATAAGGTCTAATTTGATCTGAATTCATTCTCATATAATCTGAAGCAGCCATAATTGGACCCTCTGTTTTACCTAAACATTGCTCAACAAAAGATATTTTTGGTTCTTTGTCTGGATTTAACAAATTATATCTCTCAACCTCCATTCCATCTTTTCTAAGTTCATTAAAACTAGTAACACTCCAGATTTGACTATCAATTTGATAATCTTTTTGCAAAATTTCAGCTGCCGAAATCATTTCTCGAAGTATTGTACCTGATCCAAGAAGTTGAATTTTAGTTTTTTTATGCTTGTCAAAATCTTTAATTTTGTACATCCCTTTTAATATTCCTTCTTCTGTATTTTTATCCTTTGGCATCTCTGGATGAGGGTAATTTTCATTCATTGTCGTAATATAATAAAAGACATTTTCTTTTTTTTCATGCATTCTTCTCAAACCTTCTCTAAAAATTACTGCTAGTTCATAATGAAATGTTGGATCATAAGCTACGCAATTGGGAATAGTAGAAGCAATTAAATGACTATGACCATCCTGGTGTTGTAGACCTTCTCCAGCCAATGTTGTTCTCCCTGCAGTAGCACCAATCAAAAAACCTCTAGCTTGACTATCTCCAGCGGCCCATGCAAGATCTCCAATTCTTTGAAAACCAAACATAGAATAAAAAGTATAGATCGGAATCATTTCAATATCATGATTTGTGTAAGCTGTAGCTGCAGCAATCCATGAAGACATTGCACCTGCCTCATTAATTCCTTCCTCTAAAACTTGCCCACTTTTTTCTTCCCTATATGAGCTTAATTGAGCAGAGTCTTCTGGTTCATATTTTTGACCTTCGTGGGCGTAAATTCCAATTTTTTGAAAAAATCCTTCCATCCCAAATGTTCTTGCTTCATCTGGAATTATAGGCACCAATCTTGGAGAAATATTTTTATCTCTCATTAAATTAGTTAACATTCTAACAAGAGCCATTGTAGTAGACATTTCTTTTTCGCCAGTTGATACTTTCATAAAATCAAAAATATCTTTTGAAGGTGCTTTAATAGGTTTTGCGAAAGTTGACCTCTCTGGCAAAAATCCACCTAGTTTAATTCTTCTTTCTTTTAAATATTTAATTTCTTGGGATTTTTCATCTGGTCTAAAATATTCAATATTTCTTACTTGTTCATCTGTTAAAGGTACATCAAAACGGTCTCTATAATATAGTAAGTCATCAACATCTAATTTTTTTGTTTGATGGGTTGTGTTCACGCTCTCTCCAGATTTGCCCATCCCATATCCTTTAATAGTTTTGGCAATAATAACTGTTGGGCTTCCTTGATGTTTAGATGCTTTATCATATGCTGCATAAACTTTATGTGGATCATGTCCGCCTCTGTTTAATCTCCAGATATCTTTGTCTGATAAACTTGAAACCATCTCAAAAGTTTCGGGATATTTTCCAAAGAATTTTTCTCTTACATAAGCACCATCTCTTGCTTTGGCTGCCTGGTATTCACCATCAACAGTCTCATTCATAAGTTTAACTAAATGGCCTGACTTATCATTAGCTAGTAAAGAATCCCAATAGGAGCCCCAAATTACTTTTATTACATTCCAACCAGATCCTCTGAAACTTCCCTCAAGTTCTTGAATTATTTTTCCATTACCTCTAACAGGTCCATCTAGCCTTTGAAGATTGCAATTAATGACAAAAATTAAATTATCTAAGTTTTCTCTTGCAGCCAGACCTATGGCACCCATTGACTCTGGCTCGTCCATTTCTCCATCACCTAAAAACGCCCATACTTTTCTTCCTTCATCTTTTATCAATCCTCTATTAATTAGATATTTCATATACCTTGCTTGATAAATTGCTAACATTGGACCAAGACCCATAGAGACAGTTGGGAATTGCCAAAACTTTGGCATCAACCACGGATGTGGATATGAAGAAAGACCACCAGGTTTCACCTCTTGCCTAAAGCTATCTAATTGTTTTTCATTTAATCTTCCCTCTAGGAAAGCTCTTGCATACATTCCAGGTGCGCTATGACCTTGAAAATAAATCAGATCTCCACCAAACTTATTATTTTTTGCTCTCCAAAAATGATTCATTCCTACATCGTACAATGTAGCTGCTGATGCAAATGTACCAATATGCCCACCTAGCTCTGGGAACTTTTTATTGGCTCTCACTACCATGGCAGCTGAATTCCATCTAATTAATGACCTAATTCGTCTTTCTATGTTTTGATCTCCACTAGATTTCACCTCTGCCTCAGGGGGGATTGTATTTATATATGGTGTGTTTTGTGTATAAGGGATATTTGCACCTTCTCGATAAGCCTTGTTTATTAATTCTTTTATTAAAAAGTGCGCTCTATGATTTCCATCTTTTGAAATTACTGCAGATAATGACTCTAACCAATCTTGTGTTTCAAGAGGATCAACATCATTACCATTCACAACTTGAATTGTAGTTTGTTTTTTCTCAGAAACAGTCTGTTTTATATCCCTATCTTTATATCTTTTTTCTGAAATTACGGCCTCTGCCTGTTTAATTATATTCTCTGTGTCTTTTGGAAGATTGACATCAGTTGAAGTCTTAGAAGAAGACGAATAATTTAATATTAAATCTCCTTTTGAAACTTTGTCTCCAACTTTAATTTCAACACTTTCAATTTTCCCATCAGTTATAGATGGAATTTCAACGCTAGATTTGTCACTTTCAATTGTAATTAAAGGATCATTTTTCTTTATTTCATCACCTTCTTTTACAAGTATTTCAATAACTTCAACATTCTCAAATTCACCAATGTCAGGTACAAGTAATTTTTCGCTCATTTTTTTTAACGATTTATATACCTAAAAAAAAGTATATTTAATGTTATTTTAGCACATTAATTAGTTTTTTTCTGCAAAGGTGTATTTTTATTGATCAAAAATTGCTAATAAGATCAAAAATTGGCATAACTAAGCTATATTTAAAACTATAAAAATGAGGACCGCTGGCCAAATTGGATAAGGCGCTCGGCTACGAACCGGGAGATTCCAGATTCGAGTTCTGGGCGGTCCACCAAAAAGGTATTGATATGTTTGATTGGTTTCTTAAAGCATCACTGCAAAAATCAGTAATTTATTTTTTTATAATTATTTTGGTAATTTTAATTATATTAACCTATGTACTTTAAATATACATGAGCAATAATTTTGAACAAATAAGTGTTAATCCAGGTTTTATGAAACACAATGGAGGTGTTTTATTTAGAACAATATCTGAAACAGAATATGAATTTAAATCCATAATAAATAAAAATCATTTGAATGCTATAGGCATAACTCATGGTGGATATTTGTCAGCTCTAATCGACTCAGGAGCTGGAACTGCCGCTCATCGAGCTGCTGGTAAAGTTCCCTGTGTAACAATTTCTTTAGACATAAAATTTATTGGTTCTTCAAAAGAAGGTGACGAAATAGTTGGTCACGCTAGAATTTTAAAAAGAACCAAAACACTTGTTTTTCTGTTTTGTGAACTTAGCTGTGATAGTAAAATTATAACCTCCGCTTCAGGTATTTGGAAAATTTTGAAAAAATAAAATGAGAACTTTTTACCCTCCGATTCGGTCATGTTTTAGTCTATTTTTGTTCTATAGCTGCAACAATATCTGGTAGGTAAAAAAAAAATAATACCAAACATAGAAATGAAAAAAAATAAAATTACTGCTGTTCTCGGACCTACAAACACTGGAAAAACACATCTTGCTATAGAAACTATGCTCTCGTTTGAAACTGGAATGATTGGTTTTCCTCTGAGATTATTAGCAAGAGAAGTATATGACAAAGTAATAAAAAAGATAAGCACTGATAAGGTTGCTTTAATCACTGGTGAAGAAAAAATTATTCCACCAAATGCTAAATATTTCTTATGCACAGTTGAGTCTATGCCAATCGATAAATATTTAGAATTTGTTGCAGTAGATGAAATACAAATGTGTGCCGATCATGAAAGAGGGCATATTTTTACAGATAGACTTTTAAATATGAGAGGTGAAAAACTCACAATGTTAATGGGATCTAATACTATCAAAAATATTATTAGTAAATTAGATGAAGATATAGAGTTTATAAATAGAGATAGATTATCAAAGCTTACATATTCAGGTCATAAGAAAATTTCCAGAATAAATAGAAAAACTGCAATCATAGCATTCTCTGCAGAAGAAGTTTATGCAATTGCAGAGCTCATAAGAAGACAAAAAGGTGGAGCAGCTATAGTAATGGGTTCTCTTAGTCCTAAAACAAGAAATGCTCAAGTAGAACTATATCAGTCTGGGGATGTAGATTTTTTAGTAGCTACTGATGCTATTGGAATGGGTATTAATATGGACTTAGAGCATGTTTATTTTTCTAATCTTAAAAAATTTGATGGGAAAAAATTAAGGAGACTTAATCTTTCTGAGATAGGTCAAATAGCCGGAAGAGCTGGAAGATATTTAAATGATGGCAGTTTTGGTATAACTGGAGAATGTAAAGAAATATCAGCTGAAGATGTGGATCTCTTAGAGGGTCATAAATTTGAGGAAATAAGAACTTTATTTTGGAGGAATTCAAATTTAAATTTTAATAACTCCTCTAGTTTAATTAAAAGTTTAGATGAAAAACCTCATATGGAATGGTTAAGAAAAATACATGAGTGTGAAGATGAAAAAGCCCTTAAATATTTTTTAAAAGATACTAATTTTAGTAATTTAAAATTTAATGAGAAAACTCTAAGTATGCTATGGGAGTGTTGTCAAATTCCTGATTTTGTAAAAAAAACTTATGGCAATCATTATGAGGTTATTGGAAGTGTATTTAAGTTTTTAAGTAGTGATAAAAGAGTGATTTCTAACGACTATCTGAGATTACAGCTTATGAAACTTGATAAATTAGACGGAAATGTTGATTCTTTATCAAATAGAATTGCAAATGTAAGAACTTGGTCATATGTTGCAAATAAAAATAATTGGGTAGAAAATCAAGATTATTGGATTGAAAAAACTAAACACTTAGAAGATAGACTTTCAGATAGACTTCATGATGAACTTACTAAAACTTTTATTGATAAAAGAGCAAGTGTTCTTGCGAGGGGATTAAAACAAGACATGGAATTTAAAACAGAAATCTTGGAAAATAATGACGTAATGATTGATGAACAA
>CABZSY010000013.1 GCA_902528505.1 uncultured Pelagibacteraceae bacterium | reverse complement strand
TGATTGGCTACCAATCAAAAATCGGGACACTTGCTGCAAAAATAGAAAATGAAAAAGATTTTCAAAACAAAAATATAGTCAAAGTTCAAACAAAAACTTTTCTTCATGATGACTCTTTTTCTGAAGCAGAAGCATTTTCACGAATATCTAAAAAATTAGATAAAGTTTATCATCACATTGGTATTTATTGTTATTCTACTGAAACTCTTAAAAAATTTGTTGAATTAAATCAGACTAAAAATGAAATTGAGCAAAGACTAGAACAGCTAAGAGCGCTGGATAACAATATTAAGATAAATATCGCATTAGCTAAATCTCCCCCGATAGGAGTAGATACTGAAGAAGATTATATAGCCTTGAAAAAAATTATGGAATATAAAGATTCATGAGTAAAATTTATTTTCAAGGAACATTTGGTGCATATTCTCACCTCGCAGCTTTATCAGTTGATCCGAATGCTGATATCATACCTTGTAAAACCTTTGATGAGTGTTTTAATAAGGCTTCACTTGAACCAGAAAGTAAAATAATTATTCCAGAGTCTAATAGGATAACAGGGAACATTGGGATTGAGTATTTGATATTTAAACATAGATTAAATATTTATATGGAGCATTTTCAAAAAATTGAACATAATTTGTTAGGTCAGCCAGGGTCAAAATTAAAAGATATTAAAGAAGTATACTCTCATGCTCAGGGGCTATCTCAGTGTTCACAATTTATTAAGGAAAATAATCTAATAGAACATATAAGAGCAGATACAGCTGGCTCTGCTGAAATGATTTCAAAAACTAAAAATATTAAGCAAGCCGCGATAGCTTCATCTTTAAGTGCTGAAATTTATGGACTAGAGGTAATAAAAAAAAATATTGAAAATGATAATGGAAATTTTACAAGATTTTTAGTTATGGGTAAAAATATTTCGCAACCTGAGTTTAAAGATAAAAATTATATCACATCTTTTTTATTTAAACTCAAAAGTAAACCAGCTGCTCTTTATCAATCACTAGGAGGTTTTGCAATTAATGGAGTTAATCTAACTAAACTGCAGAGCTATCCTGAAAAAAATACATTCGATTCTTATTTTTTCTTATGTGACCTAGATGGACACATTGAAGATAAAAAAGTTCAAAAATCTTTAGAGGAACTAGGTCTTCATTGTGAAGATTTTCACGTCTTAGGTGTTTTTGAAGCAGATAAGTTGAGAGAAAATAAGTAATAATCTTTTCTTGTAGATTAGAAAATATAACTGCTATAATACTTTTGGAGGCTAGAGGTGGATGCTGCTTGAACCCGACCAGATCTTAACGGAGGCAGTCGTAGAGACAGTTATTCAGGTTCTAGTCTCCTAATATATATGAATAATAATTCGAAAGTACTGGCATTAAAATATAGACCGCAAACTTTTGACGATCTAATAGGCCAGGAAGTGGTTGCAGAAACAATAACAAATTCAATTAAAGCAGATAAAATTCCAAATGCATATCTATTTACAGGCATTAGAGGGATTGGAAAAACAACAACAGCAAGAATAGTTGCAAAAGCATTAAATTGTTCAAATGGTATCAAAAAAATATGTAGAGAAAATTTTTGTGAGAATTGTGAGTCTATTATCAATTCAAGCCATATAGATGTTCTTGAAATGGATGCAGCTAGTAAAACTGGTGTAGATGATGTTAGAGATCTTATAGAATTTTCCAGATATGGACCTACTTCAGCTAAATATAAAATTTTTATAATTGATGAAGTGCACATGCTTAGCAAACAGGCTTTTAATGCTCTTTTAAAAACATTAGAAGAGCCACCAGAATATCTGAAGTTTATTTTTGCAACTACTGAAATTAAAAAAATACCAATTACAGTTGTATCTAGGTGTCAAAGATTTGATTTATCTAGAATTAAATCATCAGAATTGTTTGAGTTTATAAAAAAAATTAAAGATAAAGAAAATGGTAAAGTTACTGATGATGCTTTAAGATTAATAGTAAAAATTTCTGAGGGATCAGTTAGAGATGCGTTATCTCTATTAGATAGGGCTTTATTAAGCTTAGATGAAAATACCGAATTAGATTTGAACTCAGCACAAAAAATATTTGGCTACTTTGATAAATCTCAACTAATAGATTTATTTGAACTTATTTTAAAAGGTGAAGAAACAAAAGTAATAAATATTTATAGAAAAATTTATGATCAAGGAGTTGAACCTAAAGTATTCATAAATGATTTCTTAGAATTGCTGTATTACTTTAAAAATATAAATTCTTTAACACTAGAAAGTACAAATTTTTCTCTTAATGATGAGGAGTTTTCGAAAATAAAAAGTATTTCAAATAAAGTAGATTCTGATGTGTTAGTATTGTTCTGGCAATTTGCAATTAGCTCTCTTGAAGAATTAGACATAGTTTCAAATCAACATTTGTCGATTGAGATGTTTCTAATCAGATTAATGCACTTACAGTCTGTGAAATCTCAAAAAAAAATTGAGCCTGAAATTGAAAAAAAAAAAACAATCAATGAAATTGAAGAAAATATAAGCTCAAATAAAATAATAGATCAAATTAAAAATATTTCTCAAGAAGAAAAAAATAAACCACAAGTACAAACTGAAATTAAGGCAGAAAATAAAATACTAATAAATTCTTTTGATGAACTATTATTAATCTGCTCTGAAAAAAAAGAAATCAAATTGAAATATGAATTAGAAAAAAATGTCAATCTAGTAAAATTTGAAAAAAACAGAATAGAGATATCTTTTAATGATAGTTTAGATAAAGATTTTGTTAAAGACCTATCATCGAAACTTTTTGATTGGACTGCAGAGCGATGGATTATTACTTTTAGTAAATCTAAAGGCGAAAAGTCTGTAAAAGAAAAACAACTTAACGACAAAAAACTTTTAATTGATGAAGCAAAAACCTCGGAAGCTTATAAAAATTTAATAGAAAATTTTCCTGATGCAGAATTAATAGATGTTAAGTTAAAGAAAGATGAAGGTCAAAATGACTGATTTCAGTAAGATTTTAGATAAAGCTAAAGAGCTTGAGGCAAAAATGAAAGAAAGCCAGAAGAAAATTAAGGAAATAAGAGTAGAAGGCGTTTCTGGCTCTAATTCTGTAACAATAACCCTTGATGGAGAGGGTGAAATGCAAACAATAAAATTATCTGATGAGATTATGAAAGAGGACAAAGCTATTATTGAAGATTTAATTATTGCCGCCCACAATAACGCTAAAGCACAGTTAAAAGCGAAGACCTCTGAGGAAATTTCAAAAGCTACTGGTGGATTTGGTATACCAGGCTTTAAATGGCCATTATAATAGATGCAAAATATTAGTGAGATTGAAGAATTAATAAAATTAATATCTAGGTTGCCTGGCTTAGGTCCAAAATCTGCAAAACGAATTGTTCTTAAACTAATTAATAATCGAGATGAATTAGTGAAACCAATGGCAAACACTTTGGCTCAGGTTTACAAAAATGTAATCAGATGCAATTCTTGTGGATCACTAAAGTCTAATTTGAGCGGATGTGCTAATTGTGAGAATACAAAAAACAAGTATTCCAAAATTTGTGTAGTTGAAGACATTGCTGATCAATGGTCAATTGAGAATTCAAATATTTTTCAAGGTTATTTTCATATATTAGGTGGAACTATTTCGTCAGTAGGCCAACGAAAAGAGGATCTTCTAATAGACTCTTTAGTTGAGAGAGTAAATAAAGAAAAAATTGAAGAGGTAATATTAGCAACAAGTGCAACAGTCGAAGGGCAGACAACTGCATATTACGTTCAAGATAGTCTAAAAAATTTAGATGTAAAAATTACAAAGTTAGCACAAGGATTACCTGTTGGTGGCGAAATAGAAAGTTTAGATGACGGAACTTTATTTTCGGCTTTTAAAAACCGTTCAAATTTAATTTCTAATTCAGATTAGATTTTTTTTCTAATCTATTAATATGTAATAATGGTTCAGT
This sequence comes from uncultured Pelagibacteraceae bacterium, assembly GCA_902528505.1. Lineage (GTDB taxonomy): Bacteria > Pseudomonadota > Alphaproteobacteria > Pelagibacterales > Pelagibacteraceae > Pelagibacter. Next base: position 16,156 of record CABZSY010000013.1, on the reverse strand, counting down.
ATATCCAGAGGGCTGCTGCTTGCCTTTGAATACTAAATCACATGCAGTTTTGAAAGCTATTGAGTTTTCGAAGTCATCACTCATTTTAACATATTTTGAGTCATTTTTATTTTGACCATCAACAATTTTAGCCATTTCTTTCATAATTTCTGTTACTTGAATTTCTGTAGTAATTCCATGATGTATCCAGTTTGCAATATGTTGCGAAGAAATTCTTAAAGTTGCTCTGTCCTCCATTAGACCTACATTGTTAATATCTGGAACTTTAGAACAACCTATTCCCTGGTCTACCCATCTCACAACATATCCAAGTAATGTTTGGGCTGAATTACTTATTTCATTATTTATTTCTTCAACAGACCAATTAGTTCTATCTGCTACTGGTATTGTTAGAAGATCATCAAGTTTTGCTTGATCTCTATTTAAAATTTTTTTCTGTTCATCAAAAATATTGATTTCATGATAATGTAGCGCATGTAAAGCAGCAGCAGTAGGAGATGGTACCCAAGCACAATTTGCACCAGCTTTTAAATGACCTGTTTTTTGTTCCATCATGTCTTTCATCTTATCAGGCATAGCCCACATACCTTTACCAATTTGAGCTTTACCAGAAAAACCACATTTTAATCCAATATCCACATTTCTGTTTTCGTAAGCTGTAATCCATTTTGATGACTTCATTTCTCCCTTTTTAATCATAGGTCCTGCCATCATTGATGTATGCATTTCATCACCAGTTCTATCTAAAAATCCTGTATTTATAAAAAATACTCTATTTTTTAGGGACCTAATACACTCTTTCAGATTTGAGGATGTTCTTCTTTCTTCATCCATTATTCCTATTTTACATGTATATTTTTTTAATCCTAAAACTTCTTCTACTTTTGAAAAAATTAAATCTGTAAATGCTGTTTCTTCTGGTCCATGCATTTTAGGTTTAACAATATATATAGATCCAGTTCGTGAATTATTTTTTTTCTTTAAATCATGAAGTGCTGCAGCTGTTGTTATAAATGCATCTAAAATACCTTCTGGCACTTCATTTCCATCATCTAAAATAATGGATGGGTTTGTCATCAAATGCCCAACATTTCTTACAAGCAGAAGGCTTCTGCCATGTAATTTTAAACTTTTACCATCCCTAGAAATATAACTTCTATTTGGATTTAGCTTTCTCTCATATAATTTTCCATTCTTTTCAAATTTTGACTTTAGGTCTCCACGCATTAAACCTAGCCAATTTCTGTAACAAATAATTTTATCTTCTGAGTCGACTGCTGCTACACTGTCCTCATTATCACAAATAGTTGATACTGCTGACTCTACTATTATATCGCTTATACCCGCATGGTCTTGTTGAGCAGCAAACGCTCTGGAATCTTTTAAAATTTCAATATGTAAATTATTATTTTTTAAAATAATTGCGGAGGGATTATCGCTTTCGCCTCTGTGACCAATAAATTTATTTTCATCTATCAAGCTAACTAAATCAGCACCTTTAAAGATTTTTAGTTTTCCATCTTTTACAGCAAAGCTAGTTATTTTTTTCCAGCTTAAATCTTTCAATGGGAAATATTTGTCTAAAAAATCTCTGCCATATTTAATAACCATTTCACCTCTTAGTGGATCATATCTCTCTGAAACACTATCTTCTGATTGCTCAATAATATCAGTCCCGTAAAGACTATCATATAAACTCATCCATCTAGCATTTGCTGCATTTAGTGCATATCTTGCGTTCATAACTGGCACGACCAGTTGAGGCCCTGCAATTTTTGCTATCTCGTCGTCAACATCTTTTGTTTCAATTTGAAAATCAGGTCCTTCATTTTTTAAATAGCCTATTTCAATTAAAAATTTTTTATACTCTTCAAAATTGAATTCTGATCCCTTGTTTTTGATATGCCAATCATCAATTTTATTTTGTAAATCTTTTCTAATGTTTATTAATTCTCTATTTTTAGGTGCTAATTCATTGATAGTTTTTTCCAAACCTGCCCAAAAATTTTCTGGTGATATTTCTGTCTCTTTTAGCAATTCATCCTTAACAAATTGAACAAGATCACTAGATACTTTTAAACTTTTAATATTTATGTATTTTTCCTGCATAGCACTTTTTTATGACCCCATCTGTATTTTTGCCTGAGAGTTTTGCTCCTTCGGCGGAATTTAATCTCTTTCCAGAGTGTTATGCCTACATCGGTCCTTTTGCCTGAGAGTTTCCGGGGTGGTTGCTCCTTCGGCGCTAAAAACTGCTTAGTCTCTCCCGATCATGAATTTCTATCTCTTAAAATTATTTAGTCAATTAATAACAATTACCCCTAAAATAATTCATCATTTTATGGCCTTTTTTATAATTTAAGTATCCGGTATAACTAAATCATGAAAAATTACCTTAATTTTGAAAATGAAATTAAAAATCTTGAAAATGAGATAGAAAAATTAAAGGATCCTTATAATCAAGAAGGACTCTCAGAGGTTGATACTCAAAAAATATCTAGCACTCAAGCAGAGTTAGATGAAAAACTAAAAAATATTTACTCAAATTTAGATCCATGGCAAACTACTATGGTTGCAAGACATGAGGACAGACCAAAATCTAAATTTTTTATAGACAACTTATTTGAAGATTTTATTTCATTGTCTGGTGATCGTCATTATGGTGAAGATAAATCAGTTTTAACTGGTTTTGCAAAATTTAAAGGAAATTCAGTTTTAGTTATTGGACAAGAAAAAGGAGAGGATTTAGATAGCAGAATCGAGAGAAACTTTGGAATGATGAGACCTGAGGGATACAGGAAAACAATTCGATTAATGAATTTGGCAAACAAATTTAATATTCCAATAATTTCCTTTATAGATACTCCAGGTGCGTATCCAGGTGTTGGTGCAGAGGAAAGAGGTCAAGCAGAGGCAATTGCAAAATCAATAGAATGTTGCATGCAACTTAAGGTCCCAACAATTGCAATAATAATTGGTGAGGGTGGTTCCGGAGGAGCAATCGCTCTCGCATCTTCAAATAAAGTTATAATGTTTGAGAATGCAATCTATTCGGTTATATCTCCTGAGGGATGTGCAACTATTCTTTGGAGAGACCCAAAGAAAATGCTTGACGCTGCAAAAGCAATGAAACTCTCAGCAAAAGACTTATTGAAATTAAAAGTTATCGACGAAATTATTCCTGAGCCTTTGGGTGGTGCTCATCGAGATAGAGATACGATGCTTGAAAATTTAAAAACTTCTATCACACAAAATTTAGATTACTTCAAAGACTTATCTCCAGAGGAGATAGCAAATGAAAGAAAAAATAAGTTTTTAAAGATTGGAAGGAATGATGGATTTATAAGCACAACTGAAGATTTTAGTTCGTTAACTATCAAAAAAAACAAATTTGAAAATATTTTAAAATCAAAAAAAATACAAATTGGTATTGGCATAGGTGTTATTTTGTTAGGTTTGATTTTTTTAATAATTTAATATTACAAAGCACCGTGACAGTGTTTAAATTTTTTACCTGAGCCACAAAAACATGGTTCATTTCTTCCCATTTTTTTGGTTTGATTTTTTCGAGGTAAAATCTCAGTATTATCTTCTTTTTTAGTTTGTTCTGTAACAACTTTTAGATTCATCAAGATTGTAACATAGTCTAACTTAAGTTTTTCTAAGAGGTTTGAAAATAATTCAAAAGCTTCTTTTTTATATTCAACTAGAGGATCTCTTTGACCATAAGACCTTAAACCAACAACTTGTCTTAATTGTTCTAAATATTGAATGTGGGATTTCCAATTTAAATCAATAGATTGTAAAAAAATTCTTTTCTCAATATCTTTTGCATAATCTTCTCCAAGAATCTTAATTCTTTCATTTCTTGTTTCGTTAAATTTTGAAAGTATTTTTTCTTTTAGCTCTTCATCTTTAGATGCAATTAATTCCTCAAACTCCTTATCTGTGAAACTTTTTCCAAGTATTTGCTTAATTCTGTTACTAAATTCTGTGCTTTTAGGGTTTGAAAGTTTTTGAATTTTTAGTTTAATTAACTCCTCAATTATCTCTTTTAGAAATTCATCAGAATAACCAAAAATATCACCGCTACTCATTGCGTTTTTTCTTTGAGAAAAAACAACATGCCTTTGATCATTAAGCACATTATCAAATTTTATTAAGGTTTTTCTAATGTCAAAATTTCTCGCTTCTACTTTTTGTTGTGCTCTTTCTAATGCTTTATTGATCCAAGGATGATCTATGCTTTCTCCATCTTTAAGCCCTAACTTTTCAAGCATATTATTCATAGACTCAGAACCAAAAATTCTCATTAAGTCATCCTCCAAACTTACATAGAATACCGAGCTCCCTTCATCCCCTTGTCGTCCTGATCTACCTCTTGCTTGATTATCAACTCTTCTAGACTCCATTCTTTCTGTGCCAATTACAAATAATCCGCCTAAAGACTTTATTTTATCTTTGTCAATTTTTAGCTGTTCATTAGGAATAGATCCTTTTTTTCCTCCAAGTTGGATATCAACACCACGTCCAGAAATACTGGTTGTGATAATTAAAGATTTTTCTTTACCTGCATTGGCTATAATTTCAGCTTCATTTTCATGATTTTTAGCATTAAGAACTACATGTTTAATATTTTTTTTATTCAATAAATTTGAATAAACCTCAGATTTATTAATACTTGATGTAAAAACTAGTATTGGTTGGCCAAGCTCATTCCGTTCTATAATTTTATTAACAATTGCATGATTTTTTTCTTCTTCAGTTCTAAATATTAAATCATTAAAATCTATTCTGATCATTTCTTTGTTAGTAGGAATTACTACAACTGGTAAATCATAAATTTCAAAGAACTCTGCAGATTCAGTTAAAGCAGTACCAGTGCAACCTGCTAGCTTTTTATAAAGTTTAAAATAATTTTGATAGGTGATCGAAGCTAAGGTTTGGTTTTCTGCTTGAACGTCAATTTTTTCTTTTGCCTCAAGTGCCTGGTGCAAGCCATCTCCAAATCTTCTACCTTCAAGAATTCTTCCTGTCAATTCGTCGATTATTTTTAAACTTCCATCTTTTACAATATAATCTTTACCTTTCTCAAATAGATGATTTGCTCTTAAAGCTTGATTAACATGATGAACTAAATGAAGGTTTTCTGGATCATAAAAATTATCATTTTTTAAAATTCCTGCATTTGAAAAAAGTTTTTCAACATTATTAATTCCATCGTTTGTTAAAAGAATATTTTTTTCTTTTTCATCAATTTCAAAATCTTTAACATTTAAAATTTTTATTAGTTTGTCAATTGCTAGATACTGTGAAGTCTTGTCTTCAGCAGGTCCAGATATTATTAAAGGCGTTCTTGCTTCATCAATTAAGCAAGAGTCTATTTCATCAACAATTGAATATGAATGTTCTCTTTGGACCATCTCATTTTGTGAAAATTTCATATTATCCCGAAGATAATCAAATCCTAATTCACTATTTGTTGCATAGGTTATGTCGCAATTATAATTTTTTTTACGTTCTTCATCACTTTGGTCGTTATTAATAAACCCCGAAGTTAACCCAAGAAAATTATAAATTAGTCCCATTTCTATCGAGTCTCTTTTTGCTAAATAATCATTAACAGTTACTATATGAACTCCTTTTTCATCCAGTGCGTTTAAATAAGCAGCCAATGTGATTGTTAAAGTTTTTCCTTCACCTGTTCTCATCTCAGCGATTTTACCTTCATGTAGAATAACGCCGCCAATTAATTGAACATCGAAATGTCTTTCTTTTCGCGTTCTTTTCGAAGCTTCTCTTACAAGTGCAAAAGCTTCAGGCATTATGTCATTTAATGACTTTCCACTTTTGATTAGATCTTTAAATTCAAAAGTTTTTTTAGGAAAATCTGTATCATCTAAATTTTTAAATTTTTCCTCTAGCAAGTTAATTTTTTCAATAATCCTACTAACCCTATCAAGCTCTTTTTGGTTGCTAGATTTAATAAATTTAGAGATTAGATTTAATGGATTAAACATGACTATTTGATTTATTCTTTAAATATTATGTTTAATATATGTATTAAATAAATATTTTAAACAACATGGGAATTAATTTAACAAATTTTCTATCTTCGCAATCAAAAAATACCAAAATGATTGATTTTCAAGACCTAGATCACATAGACGGTCTATCAATTTCGGTACTTAGTGCAAATTTATATAAAAACGACAGAGATGATTTGTCAATGTTTTATTTCAGAGATGGTGCAAATCATGCTTCGATATATACACAGTCTAAAATTGTTTCTGAAAATATAAAATGGAATTTAAATCAAAAAACCAAAAAAGTATTTTCTTTAATTGTTAATACTAGAAATGCAAACGCATTTACGGGGAAGCAGGGATATGAAAGTTTAAAAAAATTGGCAGATTTAGTATCAAAAAATTTAACAGAAAAACAAAAAGAAGACGAAGAAAAACCTAAAAAAATAAATCCAAAAGAAATAATATTTGGTTGTACAGGAACCATAGGAGAAGAGTTTCCATTCGAAAAAATATCTCATGAAATACCCAATTTAATTAAAAAAATTCGTTATACACAAAACAAATTTTTATGGATGAAAGCTGCTCTTGGAATAATGACTACTGACACTAAGCCAAAAATTGCTATGGAAGAATGTTATATAGGAAGTGATAAAGTCAAAATTTACGGGATTGCTAAGGGATCTGGTATGATACATCCTAATATGGCAACAACTTTGGCCTATATTTTTACAGATGCATGTTTATCTAATGATATTTTAAATAAATTATTAAAAAAAAATATTTTTAATACTTTTAACGCTATTTCTTGTGATGGTGATACTAGTACAAACGATATGGTTACTATATTTGCAACAAACAAAGTCAACAATTCGCAAATAAAAAGCATAAATGAAAACAAAATTAAAGATTTTGACAAAGCTTTAAATAATGTTCTATTAAATCTTGCCAAAAGAGTTGTAGCAGATGGTGAGGGAGCATCAAAATTTGTTTCTATAAATGTTTCTAAATGTAAAAATGAATTTGAGGCAAAAAAAATAGCTTTTTCAATAGGAAACTCACCCTTAGTTAAAACGGCAATTGCTGGTGAAGATCCAAACTGGGGAAGAATAATAATGGCAATTGGCAAAGCTGGACCAAAAATTAATTTAAAAAAACTTTGCCTGAAATTAGGAAATTTAAAAATAGTTCAAGATGGTAAGCTGTACCAAAATTATAGTGAAGAGGTGGCATCTAAATATATGAAAAAGGAAAATATTGAAATTAGTGTTGAAGTTTACACAGGAAAAAAAGATTTTACGGCATATACTATGGATTTAACTAAGAAATATATAGATATTAATTCAGACTACAGAAGCTAAACAATATTGAAAATTTTTATTTAAAACCTATTTACAAAATATGATTAAATATAAGTTAATTTGTAAAGATTGTAATATTAAATTTGATAGTTGGTTTGCATCTTCTAATGAATATGAAAAATTAAAAAAAAGAAAATTTTTGACTTGTCATAGTTGTAACTCATTTAAAGTAGAAAAAACTTTGATGGCACCACAATTAATAAACAGTAAAAATAAATCTGAAACAAAATTAGAAGTCGCAAAATATCAAAAAATTAAAAAAACTATTAAAAATTATCAAAAGTTTATTAAAGATAATTTTCAGTATGTAGGAGATAATTTTGCTTATGAGGCAAGATCAATACATTATAGTAATAAAAAAAAATCTAAAGGCATATATGGTAGTGCATCTAAACAAGATCTTAAAGAGCTAAAAGATGAAGGAATAGAGGCACAGATGATACCCTGGATAGAAGATAAAGATAATTAATTTTTTAAAAATTTTGCAATATAGTTTACTGATAGGTCTTTTGTAATACTCCACTCGTCTTTAATTATATTAAAATGCATTCCATCAAACTTTTTTAAAGATAAATTATTTTTTTTTAAGATTTCTTTAAGCTTTTCAGGTTTAACAAATTTTTCCCACTCATGAGTTCCTATTGGCAACCATCTTAAAACATACTCGGCCCCCACTATAGCAAATACATATGACTTAAACGTTTTGTTTATCGTCGCAACAAACATTAATCCATTTTTTTTTAAATGCTTAGAGCATGATTTTAGAAAGAAAGAAATATCCTCCACATGCTCAACTATTTCCATATTAAGTATTACATCAAATTTGTTTTTTATTTTCAATTTTTCAGGCGATGAACAGATATAATTTATCTTAAGTCCATTTTTATTTGAGTGAAGTTTTGCAATTTTAATATTTTTAATTGATGCATCGACTCCTGTAACATTTGCGCCCAATCTACACATTGGTTCAGAAAGTAATCCCCCGCCACAACCAATATCTAAAATATTAATTCCAGATAAAGGCTTATTTGTATTTTTTATTTTAAATTGGCTAATTATATTTTCTTTAATATATTTAATACGTATTGGATTGAATTTGTGCAAAGGTTTAAATTTTCCATGGGGATTCCACCATTCGTCCGCAATATTTGAAAATTTTTCTATTTCTTTTTTATTTACGCTATTCATCTAAGATAATTAGTTGACATAGCAATTAAGATGTATTTTATCAAATATTAATTAAATAATTATTTATCAGCTGATCATGAAAACTGTAGTACTAAAATTTGGTGGAACTTCTGTTGGGAGTATCAATAGAATTAAAAAAGTCTGTAAAATTATAGCTTCTTATAAAAAGAAAAAATATAAGGTGGTTGTAATTTCTTCTGCTATGAGCGGTGTTACAAATGAACTCGTTAATAAATCAAAGTTAATTAGTAATAATTTTGATTTGGCAGAATATGACGCACTAGTATCTACTGGAGAACAAGTTTCATGTGCTCTTATAGCAGGCAGATTGAAACATATAGGATTAAAATCCAGATCATGGCTATCTTGGCAGTTACCTATTGTTACAGAGGGTAACTATTCAGGATCTAGAATAAATAAAATAAATATTAATGAATTGCATAAATATGTTGAAAGTGGTGGCATTCCAGTTGTTACTGGTTTTCAAGGAATTAATAAAAATTTTAGAATAACTACTATTGGCAGAAGTGGATCTGATGCCACTGCAATAATGTTAGCTAAATATATCAAAGCTGATGAATGTATAATCTTTACTGATGTAGAGGGTGTTTACACAACTGATCCGCGACAGCATAAAAAAGCAAAAAAAATCAAAAAAATTTTTTATGATGAGATGCTTGAAATGGCGTCATTAGGCTCAAAAGTTATGCAACCAACTTCAATTCAGGATGCAAAAATGAATAAAATAGATATTAAAGTGAAATCCTCTTTTGCATTCAAATCAGGAACTTTAATTACAAATTCTAAAAAATCATTTAGTGACCAAATAATAACTGGAATTTCATCAACTAAAAATGATGCCAAAATAACAATAGTTGGAGTTAAGGATAGGCCTGGTGTTGCTGCATCAATTTTTAAACCGTTATCTAAAAATTTGATTAATGTAGATATGGTCGTTCAAAATATTTCACAAAATGGTAAAAACACTGATTTAACATTTACAATCAAATCTGAAGATCTTAAAAAAACTGAAAAGCTCATAAAAGAAAACAAAAGTATTTCTTATAAAAAATTATCTTTTGACAGATATGTCTCTAAAGTATCAATAATTGGAGTTGGCATGATCACAACACCAGGAATAACCTACAGAATGTTCCAAGCTTTAGCTTCAAAAAAAATAAATATTCTAGTTATTTCAACATCTGAAATTAAAATTTCGGTTTTAGTATCAGCAAAGCATGTTAAAAAAGCGATTGCATCTTTACATAAAGAATTTAAATTAGACTAATCAAATGAGTGTTAGGCCGTTTAGAGATATTAAAAGAAGAAAGACTAAAGTAATAAATGTTGGTGATGTTAAAATTGGTGGAGATAACCCAATTTCTGTTCAATCGATGACCAACACATTAACAACAGATGTTAAAGCAACAATAAATCAAATTAATGATATTGCTGAGGAAGGGGCTGATATAGTTAGAGTTTCCTGTCCAGATACAGAATCAACTAAAGCTCTTAAAGAAATAGTTAAACATGTCTCGATCCCAGTAGTGGCAGACATTCATTTTCATTATAAAATGGCAATAGAAGCAGCAGAAAACGGAGCTAAATGTTTGAGAATTAATCCTGGAAATATTGGCGAGGAGTCAAAAATTCATGACGTTCTTAGAGCTGCAAAGAACAATGGTTGCTCAGTTAGAATTGGGGTAAATGCTGGATCATTAGAAAAAGATATACTAGACAAGTTTAAAGAACCATGTCCAGAGGCTCTAGTGGAAAGTGCTTTAAGAAATATAAAAATATTAGAAGATAAAGATTTTTTCAATTTTAAGATAAGTGTTAAGTCCTCTGATGTTTTTTTATCAATTGCTGCTTATAGACAATTATCTAAAGTCTGTGATTACCCTCTTCATTTAGGAATCACTGAGGCCGGGAGTTTTGTATCTGGAAGTATAAAATCCTCTATTGGACTTGGTAGTCTTTTGATGGATGGAATTGGTGATACGATAAGGATTTCTTTATCAGATAACCCTAAAAAAGAAGTTACAATTGGAAATGAAATTTTAAAATCGTTAAACTTAAGGAATAGAGGAGTTAAAATCATATCTTGCCCTTCTTGTGCAAGACAAGCTTTTCAAGTAATTGATACTGTTAAAATATTAGAAGAAAAACTATCTCACATAAAAACACCAATAACTCTTTCAATAATTGGTTGTGTTGTAAATGGACCAGGAGAAGCAGCCATGACTGATATAGGTATCACTGGAGGAGGAAAAGGTAATAATATGCTTTATTTATCTGGTGTTCAAAATGAAAAGGTTTTGACTAAAGATATTATTGAAAGAGTTGTAACAGAGGTTGAAAAAAAAGCATTCGAGTTAGAAAACTAAAAATGATACCCAATAAAACAATTGAAGAACTTATATCTAGACATTCTACATTAGAAAAAGATTTATCCTCAGGAACTATAGATAAAAAATTATTTGCAGAAAAATCAAAAGAATATTCAGATGTAAATGAAATTATTGAAAATGCAAAAAAATATATTTCATTCCATAATGATAAGAAAGAATTAGAAAAAATATTAAGTGACGATACATCAGATGAAGAGTTAAAAAATATGGCTGAAACTGAATTAAGTGATTTACAAATACATCATGAGATAAATGAAAAAAAATTAAAATTATTTTTGTTACCTAAAGATGAAGCAGATAAAAAAAATGCTATTATTGAAATAAGAGCAGGCACTGGTGGATTAGAAGCAAGTCTATTTGCATCTGATCTTTTTAAAATGTATGAAAAAGTAAGTCATAAAAAAAAATGGTCTTTAGAACTTATTTCAATTTCAAGAAGTGATGCTGGTGGTTTAAAAGAAGTTATAGCCTCAATCAAAGGTAATAATATTTATTCAACACTTAAATATGAGAGCGGAGTTCATCGTGTACAAAGAGTCCCTGATACCGAAACCCAAGGGAGAGTCCACACATCTGCGGCAACAGTTGCTGTATTACCTGAAGTAGAGGAAGTAGATTTAAAGATAAACGACAGCGATTTAAGAATAGATGTTTTTAGAGCTGGTGGACCCGGAGGTCAATCTGTAAATACTACTGATAGTGCTGTAAGAATAACTCATATCCCAACTGGGCTATCAGTCTCTCAGCAGGACGAAAAATCTCAACATAAAAATAAAGCAAAAGGAATGAAAATATTGAGAGCACGTCTGTATGAATTAGAAAGATCCAGAATAGATCAAGAAAGATCAAAAGATCGTAAAACTAAAATTGGTACCGGAGATAGATCAGAACGTATTAGAACTTATAATTTTCCTCAAGGAAGAGTGACTGATCATAGAATAAATTTAACACTACATAGATTAGAAGAGTTTTTAGAAGGTGAAGCCTTTGATGAAATGATTGAGTCATTAACCTTACAAGCTCAAGAAGAGACACTAAGTAATTTAAAATAATGAATATTAATTCAGCAATTATTCAAGGTGAAAAAGTTTTAAAAGATAATTTTATTGATAATGCGCATTTAGACTCTGAAATATTAATGGCAAAGGCAATCGATAAAGATAGAAAATATATTTTGCTTAATTCCAATAGAAATATTAATACAAAAGACCTAAATTCTTTCCAAAAATTAATCAAGAAAAGATCACTTGGAAAACCTGTTGCTTACTTAACTAACAAAAAATTTTTTTGGAACTCAGAGTTTATTGTATCAAAAGAAACGTTGATACCTCGACCTGATACAGAATTGGTAATTGAGCAAGTTTTAAAGTTAACTACACATAAAAAAAAATTAAATATATTAGAGATTGGTATTGGCTCTGGATGTATACTTTTGTCAATTTTACGAGAGAGAAAAAATTTTTATGGTACAGGAATTGATATAAGCAAAAGTTGTTTAAATATAAGCAAATTAAACGCAATTAAGCTTAAAGTAAGCTCCAAACTTAAATTATATAAATCAAATGTTGACAAATTCACTTTAGGCAAATATGATTTAATCATATCTAATCCTCCTTATATTAAAAATTATAAGTTAAAATATTTGGAAAAAGATGTTGCTGAGTTTGAGCCAAAACTAGCATTAGATGGCGGAATAGATGGTTTATCAGAAATCAGAAAAGTAGTAAAAAAATCATCTGAACTGATTAAAAAGAGCGGCAAATTTGTTTTAGAGATCGGATTTGATCAAAAAAATAAAGTAACTAATTTATTAAAAGAAGAGGGATTTTATATCAACAGCATCAATAAAGATCTTGCAAATAAAGATCGATGCATTGTTTGTACAAAAATATAGCTTTTTAAAATCATGGTAACATTTCGAAATAATAATAATAGAAGAAATAATTTTAGAAGAAACGATAGAAATTTTAAATCAAACGGGGACAGACCAAAATTTGGATCAAATTTTACTAACAATGATAATTTCAAAAGAAAAGTTCCTGGTAGAAATAATCATAATGCGCCAAAATTAATTGAAAAATACAACGATTTAGCAAGAGAAGCCTCTTCAAACGGCGATAAAATTTTATCAGAAAATTATCTTCAACACGCTGATCATTTTACAAGAGTTTTGAATGAAAGAGAAAGTATTAGAAGAGAGAGGTTTGCTGACAATAAAAGTGATGAAAACAGTAATCTTTCAGAGGAAACAAAACCATTTGAGGAAATTTCAAAAAGCAATTTAGCCAAGGTTTCAAAAAATGAAAATGAGGAAGAAAAAGTTCCAGAGTCACAAGTTTAAATCATTAATTTAATCCTATAATTTTTTCAGATTTTAAAACGTCTAATTTTATTTTCTTAGTCTCAAAAATTTTTCTCTCTTTACCTTTTAAAACTTTTCCAGATGGAAGCTTTAGTTTTTGAGAATTAACTTTTTTACCATTAATTATAACTTCGTAGTGCAAATGTGGGCCAGTTGATTTACCTGTTGATCCTACATATCCTATAGTTTGACCTTGTTTAACTCTTGCACCAGTTTTAATTCCTCGGGCAAATTTTGACATATGTGCATAAACAGTTTGATAAGTTGAATTATGTCTTATTTTTATACAATTCCCTCCACCACCACACCATCCAGCTTTTTTCACTACACCATCTCCTGATGCCATTATAGGAGTTCCCATCGGTGCAGCAAAGTCAGTTCCTCTATGCATTTTATTAAACCCATCTATAGGATGCTTTCTCATCCCAAAAGGGGATGAGAGTCTAGCTCCATTTATTGGAGTCTTCATTAATGCTTTTTTTACACTTTTCCCATTTTTATCGTAATGACCTTCACTTCCTTCTTTATCAAAATAATATAAACCATTATCTTGACCACTTAGTTTCAAATTAGCAAAAAGAATTTCTCCAGTTTCAATTATCTCATTTTTTTGGTTTAAGAATATTTCATACATTATTTGAAATTTATCTTGTTTTCTTATATCTCTTTGAAAATCTACTTGAAATCCATATATTCTTGCAAATTCAATTATAGTATTTGCTGGAATATTTTGATCATTTGCTGACTTATAAAGACTTTGTAAAATTACATTTTCTTTATAAACTATTTTTTTATCCAGTTTAATTGATAAAATTTCTTCTTTAAAATTATCATTTTCAATATTTCTTTTTAAAAATATTTTTTGAGTATTTGAAGTTTGATATACAAATTCGCTGATTTTATTATTTGTTTTATCTAAATTAAATTCAATTATTTGCTTAGTATTTAACTTGTTTAGATTAACTTTATTTTTTAAAGAGTTTTTTATCTTAATAATTTCACTTTTATTAATTGAATAGCTTTCTAAGATTTTATCAAATGTTTCTCCAAATTTAATTTTATGTTTAATTTTTTTGTACTTAGGGTCAAGGTTGTCAACTAAGTGACTCAAAGTTTTTTTAAAATAAACATTATCAATAAAATTATTATAGGCTTGGATATTATTAATTTTTTTAAAATTAAAAATACTTGTTGAAATAACAGTGATTGTAATTAAAAAAATCAGACCAAAAATCTGAATATTTTTTCTGATTTTATTTTTTAAATTTTTAAGCATTTAAAATGAATTCTTAACAATTATTAGTTTAGGGGAACTTAAAAATCAAAAAAAACCCTTAAAAATCAATCATTTTAATCCAATATTTTAATGTTAAATGCTTGATTTCCTATTATTTTAGCCTATAAGCACTGAACCTTCTCAGTAAAACTATTGTTAATACAATAAATAAGTGAGGATTATTGAGCCTTTTTGCTCAATTAGCTATTTAAAACGTAAAAAATTTAAGAAGAGAAGTGTGGACGGTTAAGGTTACCAAAAATTTGTCGTACACACTTCAACATCATATAAATTTTATTCTTAGAATTTATATGGAAGCTAGTGTGCGCCGTTTTTTAAACTTGAGAGTTTGATCATGGCTCAGAACGTACGCTGGCGGCACGCCTAACACATGCAAGTCGAACGAAGTAGCAATACTTAGTGGCAGACGGGTGAGTAACATGTAGGTATCTGCCCTTTGGCCTGGAATAACACGAGGAAACTTGTGCTAATACCGGATAAGTCTTTACGGAGAAAGCTTTATGCACCATTGGATGAGCCTGCACTTGATTAGTTTGTTGGTGGGGTAATGGCCTACCAAGACTGTGATCAATAGCTGATTTGAGAGGATGATCAGCCACATTGGGACTGAGACACGGCCCAAACTCCTACGGGAGGCAGCAGTGGGGAATCTTGCACAATGGAGGAAACTCTGATGCAGCGATGCCGCGTGAGTGAAGAAGGCCTTTGGGTTGTAAAGCTCTTTCGTCGGGGAAGAAAATGACTGTACCCGAATAAGAAGGTCCGGCTAACTTCGTGCCAGCAGCCGCGGTAATACGAAGGGACCTAGCGTAGTTCGGAATTACTGGGCTTAAAGAGTTCGTAGGTGGTTGAAAAAGTTGGTGGTGAAATCCCAGAGCTTAACTCTGGAACTGCCATCAAAACTTTTCAGCTAGAGTATGATAGAGGAAAGCAGAATTTCTAGTGTAGAGGTGAAATTCGTAGATATTAGAAAGAATACCAATTGCGAAGGCAGCTTTCTGGATCATTACTGACACTGAGGAACGAAAGCATGGGTAGCGAAGAGGATTAGATACCCTCGTAGTCCATGCCGTAAACGATGTGTGTTAGACGTTGGAAATTTATTTTCAGTGTCGCAGCGAAAGCGATAAACACACCGCCTGGGGAGTACGACCGCAAGGTTAAAACTCAAATGAATTGACGGGGACCCGCACAAGTAGTGGAGCATGTGGTTTAATTCGAAGATACGCGCAGAACCTTACCAACACTTGACATGTTCGTCGCGACTTTAAGAGATTAAAGTTTTCGGTTCGGCCGGACGAAACACAGGTGCTGCATGGCTGTCGTCAGCTCGTGTCGTGAGATGTTGGGTTAAGTCCCGCAACGAGCGCAACCCTCACTTTTAGTTGCCATCATTAAGTTGGGCACTCTGAAAGAACTGCCAGTGATAAGCTGGAGGAAGGTGGGGATGACGTCAAGTCCTCATGGCCCTTACGTGTTGGGCTACACACGTGCTACAATGGTATCTACAA
>CABZSY010000012.1 GCA_902528505.1 uncultured Pelagibacteraceae bacterium | reverse complement strand
CCTTTTGGTCCATTGGTTCCAATTTTAACATTCAAAAATTTTGATGAAGTTATTGAAAGAGCTAATGATAACGATCTAGGTTTATGCAGCTATCTCTACACAAATTCAATGGACAAAGCACACATAGGTTCAGAAAAATTAGAAACAGGATGTGTTGCAGTTAATACAGGAGTGGTAGCACTTGCAGAAGCACCATTTGGAGGAATAAAACAAACTGGTTATGGACGTGAAGGCGGCTCAGGAGCAATCAAAGACTATTTAAATGTAAAATATACTCACATGGGTTTAAAAATCTAATTGTGAGAAAAAATAAAATCAAACAAATGATGAAAGACGGTAAGCCCGTCATCAATGGTTGGTGTGCAATTCCTAGCACTGCATCTGCTGAAGCAATGGCTCATCAAGGTTGGGACTCATTAACTGTAGATATGCAACACGGGTTAGTAGATTACAGTAATGCACTACCAATGATGCAAACGATATCAACAACAGATGTAACTCCTTTAGCAAGAGTAAATTGGAACGAACCTGGTCAAATAATGAAAATTTTAGATGCTGGATGTTATGGAATTATATGCCCAATGGTCAGCAATAAAAAGGAGGCAGAAAATTTTGTTCAAGCATGCATGTATCCACCCAATGGTTATAGAAGTTTTGGCCCAGTAAGAGGTCTAATTTATGGAGGAGCTGATTATGCAGATCACGCTAATGAGGAAATATTAAAGTTAGCAATGATAGAAACAAAAGAATCTTTGGAAAATCTTGATGAGATTATGTCTACACAGGGTGTCGATGGTATTTATATTGGTCCAGCGGACTTAAGTTTAGCGATAGGTGAAAAGCCTGGTTTTGATAGACCAGAATCTACAAAAGCTTATTCTGAAATTTTAAGAATCTTGGAACATGCGAAAAAAAATAATATTTTTGCAGGAATTCATAACGGTACTACAGAGTATGCAACTAAGATGATTGAAAAAGGTTTCAATTTTGTAACTATTGCATCTGATTTGAGAGCTTTAAGTGCTGGTGCTAAATCTACCGTAGATAAAATGAAGGGTTCTTTATCAAAAAAAGACGATAACGCTACTTACTAATTTAGTTGATCTAAAAATTCCTCAAATTGTTTTTTTTTTAAATTTAAGGATTGTTTTTTTCCTGGAAATTTTCCATTCATCGTATCTTTTTTAAAAGCTTTTAGAGCTTTTACTCTTTCATTTTTAATTTCATTTCTCAATTTTAATAAATTTCCATAAGCTTTGGAATGTCTTGGTGGGTTTTTAGTATCACCACAAATATCTTCCATAAACAAATACATCACATCAGCGTTTTTGCCTGATCCTAAAGAAACGGTAACTATATCAGTGCGCTTTGAAATTTCACCCATAACATTTTCTGGTATAACTTCGCACTCTGCAGAAAATGCACCAGCTTCTTCTAATCTTTTAAACTTTTGAAAAAGTTCATACGCTTCATTTGCAGTTTTACCTACTGCTCTCAACCCACCAATCCAAGTCGACTTTCTTGGCACTAAACCTAGATGACCCATCACTGGAACATCTTCTTTAGATAACATTTCAACTATATGCATACTTCTTGGTGTCATAACTGCATCTGCCCCATTTTCTAATGCTTTAAATGCACCTCGCATAATATCTTCTTCTGTCACAAATTCATTTAATCCTAAAGCTGCAGTTAAAAATAAGTTTTTTGAACCTTGTCTTACAGAAATTACATTTTTTGCATTTGAGATTATCATATCAAAACCTGCTTTTTCAGCTGCCTCAGCTTCCTCAATACTATTTGCCGTAACTTGTGTAAATTTTCTTTTTCCTTTTGATGTTTTTAAATCTCCAACAGTCAAAGTCCTTTTAGCTGGTTTAGCTGCCCATGTATAAATATTTTTCATTTAATACCTTTGTAAAGAATATCTCTTCTATCAATAAACCCTTCAAAAGTTTTTATTGTAATTACTGATGGTAATATAAAAATTGATCTCTTATCTTTTTCATTTCTAATTATTCTAAAAAAACCCTTTTTGATGGCTGTATCAATATAAATATTTGAAGTTAAATAGGATTTTTCTATTACTTTTAATAATTGGTTTTTAGTTATGGATTTATTTTTATAATAAGCAAGCATAACCATGTGGAGCATAATCCAGTGCTGAGGTGTTAATGAAAACCAATTAAGTAATTCATTTTCCAATCTACCTTCAAAGTCCCCTAATGAAACTTCTGCTAATTTAATTCTTTTTTGAGTAATTTTAGGAATTTTTTTTTGTTCCTCAAAATGTTTAGGGTACTTAAACTGTTTCTTCATCTTAAAATATTATCTCAAAGAGTATTAATTTAATATTATTTTTTATTACTCAATTCTTTATAAATATTATTAACTCTGTGTACTTCTTCGGCACTATTAAAATAACCTTCATATTCAATTTCCTCTGGAGTTACATCAAAATGATAATGGCCAGCTATATTTTGTTTTGTATATGAGTGAAAATGGGTATGCTCACCAGACTCTCTTAAGTTAAGATCTCCACCTGTTGGATCACCTGTCCATAAAACACTATAACCTTGTAGTTCTGGCCCGACAGGTTCATAAAATTGTAAAAAATCCTTAACACACTTCATCTGTTTAGGATCATAATATTCATGCTTAATATCCGAATAATCCGGTTGAACATGAGATCTTATTTTTCCATTTAAAATTCTAAATACACCCGCTAAAGCTAAATGTTCGTTTTTTTCAATTTTTAAATTATCTTTTAAAGCTTTTCTTATAGCTTGAGGAAGAGAACCCTGCTCACCAGATCTTCCATGTATCTTAATTTTGATAACTTTTCCTTTAACTCCATCTGAATAAAAAACGTTGCCTAAACCACCATGTTTTCTTGATGTATATTTTTCAGCAATACACTCTTTATTTCTTCCAACCCGAGCTATTATAGACTTTGACTCAGATGTAATTAAATTTTCGTTTATAATCAGTTCTCCGCAATGGCCATCTAAACAAGACATAGCACCTGAACCGGCACCTAATGCATATGATTTTTCTGAACCAATAATTTTTGAAATTTCTTCATAATCGAACTCAGCACCTATAAAATTAGGATCATGCATATAAGGCTCACCACCTACATCGATAATTTTTTGATTACCACTTATACCCTCGGATGGACATCCCCAATTTCTTAAATTAGGGCAATCAACTATAGACACCTCTACAACTTTATAATTATTTGATAATCCAACTTGTAAAGCCTTAGATATTTTTTCTAGTGAGTATTTTGTAAAGTTTGATTTTTCAATATTTAATTCCATTGTTAATTAAGCTATATTTTATTTTGCATAATGTCTATAGATAATATATATAATATCTATACATAAATTAATTTAAAGAAAGTTTTAATGATTAATAAAAATTTAAAAGTTGGTGTTCTAGGTGCTGGTGCAATGGGTTGTTTATTTGGAGGTTTGTTAGCAGAAAAAGGTTTAAACGTAACATTGATTGATGTTTGGAAAGAACATGTTGATACCATAAATAAAAATGGTCTTAAAATGGATGGACATGGTGGCAACAGATTTATCAAAGTCAAAGCTACAAGTGAACCTTCAAGTGTAGGTTTAGTTGATGCAGTAATTGTTATGTGTAAAGCAACATCGTTAGAGCCTGCTTTAAAAAGTGTAAAAAATATTATTGGTGAAAAAACTGCCTTCATGTCATTTCAAAATGGATTTGGTCACGAAGCAATTATGCAAGAAATAGTTGGAACCGAAAAAGTTTTAGGCGGAACAACTACTCAAGCATCAAACATTTTAGGTCCTGGACATATTATGAACCATGCATCTCTACCCTCTTGGATTGGTGAATATGAAGGAGGTATGAGTGATAGAGTAAAAGATATTGCTGATACTTTTACAGCTTATGGATTAGAAACAATTGCAGCAGATGATGTTAAGAAGAGAAAGTGGATGAAATTATTTGCATTAACCGCAATAGGTCCACTTTCAGCTATTTTCGATCTCCATCATACTGATTTGTATATAAATAATACTGCAAATAAAATTTCTAGATCTCTTGGAAAGGAAATCATTCTAGAAACTAGAAAGGTTGCATTAGCAGATGGTGTCGAAGTATCAGAGGACGAATGTCTTTTCATGTTTAACAAGATTGTGGACTCTAATCAGACCAATAAATCTTCAATGGCTTTCGATGTTCAATATAAACGAAAAACTGAAATTGACTTCATTAGTGGAGTAGTATCAAAAATGGGTAAAAAATACGGTATTAATACACCTTTAAACGACCTGATGTATAAAATGATTAAAGTAAAGGAGGGAATGTATAGCTAAATGATGAGAATTGAAAAATTAAAAAAGTTTAAAAATAATTTTCCAATTTTAGTTGGTAACAACATAATTTCAAATCATCTTTGCGCGTCTTTAATTAAAGAAATAAGTTCATCTGAAACATTTGATGATTTAATCATGGGTGGAAGAAGAAGAATTAATAAGGGCTCAAAAAACTTCAAAAAATATATAAATAAATCAAAAATTTCAAAAAAACTTTTTCAATTATTTAATAGTAAAAAGTTTTATAATAAAATTGAAAATGTTTTTAAAAAAAATTTTAAAAATCAATCATGGGTAAATTTGTATCCACCAAAATTATTTAATACTAAAAAATATACAATAAAAAAAAAGATTAATTCAACCGAGCTTAAAGCTTTACTTGGTAAAAACTACAAACACACAAATGTAAATTTGGATATTGATTTCTCAGTCTCAAAAGGAGGATACAGATTAAGACCACATCGTGATGATATAACCAGGTTATATAATTTTTTAATTTATTTAACAGATATTCCAAGAAAAAATGGGGGATCTTTGACAATTTACAAAAAAAAGGCAAAAAAAAATAATAGAAAAAGTTTTAAAAGATTTCCAAAAATGAGTGAACTTGAAATAGTAAAATCATTTACCCCTAAAAAAGGAACTGCGGTTTTTTTTCAATCAACTCCAAATTCATACCATGGAGTCAAACGTTTTATAGAAAAGAACTGTCCTATAAGGTTTTTTATTTATGGAAGTTATGCACAAAGCACCCCTGTTATATGGAAATATAAAGATGTTACATATTATCCACATATAATTTATTCAAAAAAAAGAATGCTTACCTCTTTCCATGACGCAAACTATTCAACATCTAAACCTTATTATTGATATTTTTCTATGATAAAATAAAATTTAAATATGAGAAATAGTTTTAAAAATAATTTACATGAGCGGGGTTATTTAATAGTTAAAAACATACTTAACTTTAAAAAAGATCTTAAGCCAGTTTTGAATGATATGGAATTTGTAATGGATTGCTTAATTCAAAAATATGCAACAAAGAAAAATATACAGAAAAGTTTAAATTTAGATTTTAAAAAAAAATATTCATACATTTCAAAATTAAATATTCATGATCTAGATCAATACTTCAATACGAGATTACCTAGAGATCATGTAAAACCAGAAAGTGATTATTTTGCCACTCAATCGCTGTGGAACTTAATTACAAATAAAAATATTTTAGATGTAGTTGAAAGGATTTTAGGTAAAGAAATAATGTCTAATCCTGTGCAAAATACAAGAATTAAGCAACCAGAAAAAAAATTGCCAAAAGATTCTGTGCATGATGGATTGAGTGGAAGAACACCATGGCACCAAGATGCAGCTGTACTTAATTCTAAAGGACAAAAGTTAACTGAAATGGTCACTGTTTGGATACCTTTTACCAAAACTACAAAGAAAAATGGCTGTATGATTACAGTCAAAGAAATTAATAAAATGGGATTATTAAATCATGTGCCAGGATATAGAGGCCAAGTTGAATTAAAAAATAGCAAATTATTGGATAAAATGAAACATGTCCCTTTGGAAGCGGATGTCGGCGACATTATTCTTTTACATAAACATTCAATACATTGCTCATTACCAAATAGATCAAATGATTTTAGAATAAGTGCCGACCTTAGATATAATGTTGCTGGACAACCGTCTGGTAGAGAGCCACTTCCAAACTTTTATGTTAGAAGTAAAAATAAAAATAATATTAAAATTCAAAATTTTAAACAGTGGTTAACACTTTGGGAGAGAGCTAAAGAAAAATGTATACCAAGAAAATATGCATTTAAATATCCACTCCCTACTTTCAAAAATAATAAAAGAGATCTTTCGAATTTAATTAATTCTTAATTAAATATTTTATAAAACAAATATAGGTGTATAAGAGAATATGAAAAAAATTCTTGTAATTCAGCCTATTCATGAAGAGGGTATCAATCTTTTGAAAAATAATTCAAATTTTGAATATGAAATTGTAGATAACGTTGATACAGAATTTCTAAAATCAAAAATTAAAGACTGCGATGGTATTTCAATTCGTACTGCTAAACTTAGTGGGGAAGTAATTGAAGTTGCCAATAATCTTAAAATCATTTCAAGACATGGTGTTGGATATGATAATATCGATTTAGAGGTTTCAAAAAAAAAGGATATTACTTTAGCCATTACAGCAACTGCAAATGCAGTGGCGGTAGCTGAACATGTAATGTTCATGATTTTAAATATTTCTAAAAGAGGTAGTATGTATGATGACACTGTAAAAAATGGAAAATTTAATGAAAGAAACAAATTACCTAAAACGGTAGAACTATGGAATAAAAATATTTTAATTGCGGGATTTGGTAGAATAGGACAAGCCTTAATTAAAAGGTGTCTTGGTTTTGAAATGAATGTTTTTGTTTTTGATCCTTTTGTTTCTAAAGAATTTATAGAAAAACGTGGTGGTACAAAAGTGGATAATTTAAGCGAAACCTCAAAAGATATGGATGCAATGTCACTTCACATTCCCTTAAATGATGAAACAAAAAATATAATTAATTACGAATTACTTAAATCTATGAAAAAAAATTGCATTATAATCAATGCTGCCAGAGGAGGTATTGTAAACGAAGTTGATTTAGATAGAGCTTTAAACGAAAATTTAATTTTTGGTGCTGGTTTGGATGTATTTGAAACTGAACCTCCTGCTGAAAACAATCCACTTTTAAAAAATAAGAAAGTTTTTTTAAGTCCACATACTGCAGCTTTCACAGAAGAATGTATGACAAGAATGGGTAAAGAAACTATACAAAATATATTTGATTTTTTTGACGGTAGTTTAGAAAATTCAAAAAAAGTAAAACTATAAAGCTATTTTAAGATCAATATCTGCACACACCTTAGTTAAATATTTGAAACCTTTTTTTGCATATTCTAAAGGATTTGCTTTAGCTGGATCTTGTTCTGCTTCTACAACTAACCAGCCCTTATAATCAATATTTTTTAAATATTTCAATAAAGGTTTATAATCAATGCATCCGTCTCCTGGTACAGTAAAAGCTCCCTCTAAAAATGCTTTTCTAAAACTCCAATCTTTTTCAAGGGATTTATTTAAAATATCTTCTCTCATGTCCTTACAGTGAATATGAATTATTCTGTCTTTATAATCTTCTGCTATTTTTACAGAATTACCTTTTGCAAATAGCATGTGACCAGTATCTAGTATTAATTTGACTTGGTCACTTGTGTTTTCTAACAGTCTTTTTGTGTCATCTTCTGTTTCGATCACTGTACCCATGTGATGATGATAAGCCAAAGGCATATCTTGGTCTTCTAAATATTTTCCCATCTCAGAAATTTTTTTACAATATTCATTCCATTCATCTCTATTCATTTGTGGTCTACTGGATAAAGGTCTATTTGGGTCTCCAGCAATAGAGTCAGATACTTCAGCAAATACAATACATGGTGCTTTACAATCTTGAAAAAGTTTTAGTTGCTCTTGAATTAATATAATTTCGTCCTTTACAGAATTTTTTCTCAAATTTGCACTGTACCAGCCTGAACATAACTTTAGTTTATATTTTTGTAACAATGGAATGAGTTCCTCTGATTTTTTTGGAAATTTCCCTCCAGACTCTATTCCAGAAAAACCTGCTTCACTTGCTTCTGATAAACACTGTTCCAAAGGTGTTTCACCACCAAGTTCAGGCATGTCGTCATTGCTCCATGCTATTGGTGCTATTCCTAATTTTACTGACATAATACTTATATTTGTTATGATATATAAAATCATAATCTAATGAATACAAATAAATTATCCTTAGGTATTGTTGGTGGAGGTCCAAAATCTTGGATAGGTCATGTCCATCGAATTTCTGCAAGATTTGATGACAAGTACGAAATAGTAGCTGGTGTATTTTCAAGAAATGCAAAATTATCAATTAACTTTGGAAAAACTTTAGGTATCTCTAAAGATAGATGCTATTCAACTTTTAAAGAGATGGCTTTAAAAGAGTCAAAAAGAAATGACGGTATTCAAGTAGTCTCGATAATGACGCCCCCATCAAGTCATCAAATTATTGCTGAAAAATTTATTGAAAAAAATATAAATATTATTTCGGATAAACCATTTGCTGGTAATCTAGATCAAGCCAAAAAACTTTATAAAAAAATAAAATCAAATAAAAAAATTAAATATGCTCTAACTCATAACTACTCAGCTTACCCAATGGTTAGAGAAGCCAAAGTTTTAATAGAAAAAGGTAAAATTGGAAAAATTGAATATGTGAATGTTGAATATATCCAAGATTGGTCTGATGGAACAAAAATTAATGTAAGAAATGCCAAAAAAAAACTAAAATGGAAAATAGATAATAAAATAGTTGGTGCATCTGCTGTTCTTAATGAAATTGGAACTCATGCTTATCATTTAGCCACATATATATCAGGACTAAAGGGAGAAAAAATTTTTGCTGACATTAAACAAATTTCAAAAAAAATAAAAATGGATGATAACGCACAAGTAATGATTAATTTTACAAACGGTGCAAAAGGTATGTTTTGGACAAGCGTCATGGCTAAAGGTGGAGTTTATGGTCTTAAAATTAGAGTATTTGGTTCTAAAGGAAGCTTAGAGTGGGTTCAAAATGACCCAAATTACCTAAAATTAAATCCAGACAAGGGCGCAGTAAGATACCTTGAAAGAGGTTTTCATAATGCTGAGCTTTCAAAAAAATTCTCTAGAATAAAATTTGGACACCCAGAAGGATATTTAGATGCATTTGCAAATATTTATAGAGAATTTGCTGAGTCCTTAAAAAATAAATCAAAAAAAAGATATTTTTATCCAAATGAGGATGAGGGATTGGAAACAGCAAAATTTATAAATGCTTGTAAAGTTTCATCAAAAAATAAAAGATGGGTCAAAATCAAATAAATATTGCATTGCTCGGTCTTGGAAGAATAGGCCAAATGCATGCCTTAAATTTAATTAATAATCCAGAATTCAATTTAAAATATACATTTGATATTGATAAAAATTTAAATAAAAAATTAGGAAAAAAATATAAGTCAATTCCTATTAATAATCCCAATGTTGCATTCAATGATAAGAGCATTAAATGTATTTTTATAGCCACAAGTACTAAGACACATTTAAATTATATTGATAAAGCAGTTAGAAATAAAAAAGTTGTATTCTGTGAAAAACCCTTAGATTTAAGTTTAAAGAAAATTGATGAATATAAAAAAAAACTTTCTAAGTTCAATCCAAAGATTCAAATTGGTTTTAATAGAAGATATGATGCAGGACACAATTCTTTAAAAAAAAATCTTGTTAACGGAAAAATTGGTAAATTAGAAAAAATAATAATTACAAGTCGGGACCCTGCACCTCCTTCAGCTAATTACTTGAAAAATTCTGGTGGTATTTTTAAAGACATGATGATCCATGACTTTGATTTGGCAAGATATTATGTGGGCTCAGATGATTTTAAGTATTTATTTGCAACAGGTGAATACTTTAAAGATAAAAAATTTAAAAAAGTAAAAGATTTAGAATTAGCTACAGTGGTAATGAAAACTAGTAAAGGTGTTCAGTGTGTAATAACAAATTCAAGACATTGTAGTTTTGGTTATGATCAAAGAGTTGAGTTATTTGGTAGTAAAGGGATGGTAATTTCTGAAAATCAAAGAGATTTAGAAACAACATCCTATTTTAAAAATTCAACAGGTAGTAAAGGATCTTTTAAAAATTTTTTTATTGAGAGATATTCAGAGGCATTTAAAAACCAGTTAAATGACTTAGCAAGATTTTGTAAAAAAAATATTAAACCACGGGCAAATTTTGAAGATGGAAGAATGTCAGTGATATTGGCTGAAACAGCAAATAAATCTTTAAAAACAAAAAAATTTGAGCTGATTAAATTTTAAATCGTCACATTGATTTTATCAATTTATAACATAAATAATTTAGCTGTGAAAAATATTAAGCCATTTGGTCCATCAATTGGAAAAACAAAAATATCTAAAAGGTTTATAACTAAACTAAATGAAGAATTTGATAATAAATCAAATTATAGAAAAATTGATTATAGTTCAAAATTAGCTAGTCAAATAAAAAATGAAGTAAAGATTTCAAATAATTTTATTAAAAAATATTTATTTAAAGAGCTAACAATAAATATCAAAAAATTTTTAGCAAATGAACAAATTAAAAATATAAAAGAAGTAAAAATACTTAATCTTTGGGTTGTTCGACAGTTTAGAGGTGAGTATAACCCTATTCATTATCATAATGGCGATTTGTCTGGAGTTGGATATTTAACTTTGCCAAAAAATATGACAAAAAATAATTTAGTTAAAAATAAAAAACTTAAAACCAATGGAACAATTGACTTTATAAATGGACAAAAAGCATTTCTTAGTAATAGTATTTATAATCTAATTCCAAAAATTGGAGACTTAATAATATTTCCAAACTATCTGATGCATACCGCATATCCATTTAACATAAATGGAGAGAGACGATCATTTTCTTTTAATGTAAAAATTATTTTTAAAAAATAAATGGATACTAATTTTTTTAAAAATATTAGAATTTTGGATGGTGGTATGGGGCAACAACTATTGGCCAAAGGATTAATTTCGAAAGGCACATTGTGGTCTGCCAGTGCTAATTTAGATAAAAAATTTCATGATCTGGTTGTTGACGTACACTTATCATTTATAAATGCTGGATCTGAGGTGATACTTACCAATACCTTTTCGGCAAGAAGAATTAGATTAATACAAAATAAAGTTGATAAAGATTTTGTATATATAAACGAACAAGCTTGTTTATTATCAATTAAAGCTAAGGAAAAGTCAGGAAAAGATATTTTAATTGCTGGTAGCTTGCCATGTCAAAATGATACGTATGTAGAAGATCAAAGAGATAGCAAAGAATTAGAAAAAGCTTTTTATGAACAAGCTGAGGTTATTGCTCCATATGTAGATTTTTTTTATTTAGATGTTGTTTCAAGTGGAAGAGAAATAGACATAGCATCAAACGTTGCAGTCAAATTAAATAAACCTGTTCTTTTGGGTATTCATGTTAAAAAAAATAATTTACTCCCGTCAAATGAAACTATCACTGAAGTCTTGAATAAATATAAAAGTAATAATTGGCTAGGAGTAATTACAGCATGCGTTTCTCCAAAAATTGCTGAGGAGTGCACCTCTGAAATTAAAAAGTTAGATATCCCGTTTGGGTTTAAAGCCAACCTTTGGAAAGTGGAGGAACCAACTCCAGTTCAAACTTTTAATAAGGCTAGACCTGATGAAATAGGTACTAATCCGAATGTTACTCTTGGGAAAAGAGACATCAATTCAGCTAAAAAATTCTATGATTTTTCGAAAAGACTTGTTGAACAAGGGGCAACAATTCTAGGTGGATGTTGCGAAACAACACCAGATGATATTAGAGAAATTGCTAAACTAAAATAATTTTTTTCTATCAGCTGTTCGAACAAAATAAATACCTATACAAACTGCAGTCAAAGAAATTAAGACTTTAATTGTTATTAATTCTTTTAAGAATATGTATCCTAAAATTGTTCCAAAAATTGGTATTAAATAAGATACCTGCGATTGAAAAATCAAACCATTATCTTTTAGTATTTTAAACCTTACTAGCCATGCAATTCCTGTTGGAACAATGCCTAGATAAATTACAGATATTAATGAGTCTGTTCTTGGCACTACCTGCCACGGTTGTTCTATAAATGATACCAATGGTATTAAAATAATTGTTGCCCAGATTAATATCGAACCTGTCACGTTTTCATTTTTTTTCTTACTAATTTTTAAAGTTAATACACCACCAATAACATAACAAGTTGAACCCAACAAAATTAATAAAGCCGAAGTAAAATTATTTTGATCAATTAAAAGATTGTCTGAAAATAAAAAAATTATTCCAGAAAAACCGATTAAAATTCCAAACGTTTTAACTAAATTAAATTTTTCATTTTTTGTATAAAAATGACCTAGTATGGTAGAACTAAGTGGTGTTGTTGACATTAAGATTGCAGCAAGGTTACTTTGAACAGATTTTACTCCATAGGCAATTAAAAAGAATGGTGCAACCAAATTTATAAAACCAATCATAGCAAACCAATGCCAATCTTTAGAAAAAGCCTCAATTTTTATTTTTTTATAGTAGCAAAGAAGTATAACTGGAATTGCTCCAAAAAATACTCGTAGGAAAGCGATTGTAACTGGACCAAATGAATAAGTTGCTATTTTTATATTAAAAAATGCGGATGCCCATATTAAAGACAAGATGGTTAATAAAGCATAATCAATTATTTTTGGTTGTCTCATTCAGTTAGATTATCTATTTCTGCACCGGTTAATCTTTTTAATTCCACATAGCTAATTCCAAAAACTGCATTAGGATGGCCTGCAGCAGCAAAAACCTTAGAAAATCTTCCTAAGTTTTCATCTATAAACATTTTAATTTTAACTAAATGACCGATGGGAGACACTCCTCCAATTGTATAACCAGTAATAAGTTTGACCTCTTCTGGCTTTGCCATTGATACGTCTTTTTCACTCAATTTTTTTTTTAATTTATTTAAAGAACATCTTTTATCTCCAGATACCAAACAAAGACAAAATGTTTCACCAGTTTTGAAAAGCAAGCTTTTAACAATTGCTCCCACATTGCAACCTAAGGCTGTAGCCGCATCATTTGCTGTTCTTGCTGTATCCTCTAAAATTATAACTTTTAAATTTGGGTCAAATTCTTTAAGAATTTTTTCTGCTCTTTTAACTGGTTCTTTATTTAATATGGAGTTCACTTTTATAAATTAATGATTAATAATATTGATTAAATACACTACTTATGTGAAAATTGCATAAGTGTTATTTATTAAATAAGCAATATTTAATGTGGTTTATTTGGTAACTAGTGCTCTAATATTTACATAGGAGACATAATGAGTGCAGCAAATGTATTAAAATTTATCAAGGAAAAAGAGGCAGAATTTGTAGATTTAAGATTTACAGATCCTAGAGGAAAGCTTCAACATTTAACTATGGATGTAACAGTTGTGGATGAAGATATGTTAAATGAAGGTGTTTTTTTTGATGGATCATCTATCGCTGGTTGGAAAGCAATCAACGAGTCTGACATGATTTTAAAACCAGATACTTCAAGAATGTTTATGGATCCTTTTACATCGCATAATACTGTTGTGATATTTTGTGATATTTTAGATGCTGTTAAAAAAACTCCTTATGAAAGAGATCCACGAGGTGTAGCAAAAAAAGCTGAGGCTTATTTGAAAGAGTCAGGCATTGGAGATAAAGCTTTTTTTGGGCCAGAACCCGAATTTTTTGTTTTTGATGATGTTAAAATTAAAAATGATATGAATGATTGTGGCTTTGTAATCGATAGTAAAGAAGGCCCGTATAATTCAGGTAAAGAATATGAAAATGGAAACATGGGTCATAGACCTGGTATCAAAGGAGGTTACTTTCCTGTACCACCTGTAGATAGTGAGCAGGACATGAGGGGAGAATATCTTAAAAATTTAAAAGAAGTGGGTATTAAAGTTGAGAAACATCACCATGAAGTGGCACCTAGCCAACATGAACTTGGAATGTATTTTGGAACTTTAGTAGACCAAGCTGATAATGTTCAATTATATAAATATGTAGTACAAATGGTTACGCACTCATTTGGTAAAACAGCTACTTTTATGCCAAAGCCTGTTGCTGGAGATAACGGCTCAGGAATGCATACACACCAATCAATTTGGAAAGGTGATACGCCCGTATTTTCTGGGGATGGTTACGCTGGATTATCAGAAACTGCACTGCACTATATCGGTGGTATATTAAAACATGCAAAAGCAATCAATGCTTTTGCTAATGCAACTACAAACAGTTATAAAAGATTAATTCCAGGATTTGAGGCACCTGTTCTTCTTGCTTATTCTGCAAGAAATAGATCAGCTTCTTGTCGTATACCAATTACTTTAAGTAAAAAAGGTGCAAGATGTGAAATTCGTTTCCCAGATGCTTCTGGTAATCCATATTTAACATTTGCAGCAATGCTTATGGCCGGAATTGATGGGATTAAAAATAAAATTCATCCAGGTGAATCTTTTGATAAAGATTTATACGAGTTACCACCAGAAGAGGTAAAATCTATCCCTACAGTTTGTGGCTCATTAAGAGAAGCAATGGAAAATTTAGATAAAGACAGAGAATTTTTAACACAAGGTGGTGTATTTACTGATGATCAAATTGATGCTTATATTGCGTTGAAATTTGAGGAGATACACAAATTTGAACATGCACCTCATCCGGTAGAGTTTGAGATGTACTATAGCTGCTAGCAGATTTAACTACTGTTTTGTTGTAGCTATACTATTCTTGTTCATACCTTTTTTGAGAACGTAATTCTGTGTGCCATTAGCACCAGTATCCACTTCTTTTCTAAGATCTTTAAAAAATGATTTCTCTTTTAAAGAATTTTTTATTTTTTTAACAAGATTTTTGAACTCAAATGTATTCATTACTTAACTTTATCTTAGATATGCAAAAAATACAAATCTGATATGTTCAAAATGGGATTGTTAACCTATGATGTTTTAAATGACTCTCCGCAGCCACAACGCTCGGTTTCATTAGGATTATTAAAAACAAAAGTTGAGGATAACTCCTCTTTCTTATAATCCATTTCAGTTCCTAAAAGGTACATTATAGCGGCAGAGTCTACGAATACTTTTACACCCTTGTCTTCAATTATTTCATCATTTGGATTAAGTTCTTTTGTATATTCCATAACATAAGACATCCCTGCACAACCACCAGATTTCACAGATACTCTTACTCCAAGAGAATCTTTTTCTGCATTAGCCATTATCTCTTTAATTCTAGATGCAGCGTTATCACTTAATTTAATTATTTGAGACATTATAAATTCAATTCCAATTTAGCTGCCTCTGACATCATGTCTTTGGTCCATGGTGGATCCCATACTAATTCTAAATCAACCTCTTCAATCCCCTCTACTTGCATTGCACCTTCTTTAACTTCTTTAGGTAAACTTTCTGCTACGGGGCAATTTGGTGTTGTCAAAGTCATTTTAATTTTGGCAGATTTATCATTTTCAACTTTTATATCATAAATTAAACCTAATTCATAAATATTAACAGGTAGCTCAGGATCATAAATTTTTCTTATTTCCTCTATGATTAAATCTCTCTTAGACATAATTAATTCTCTGTTTTTACTTCTTCTTTTTTATCCTCAAATGCTGAAACCAATGTATGCCATGAAAGTGTAGCACACTTCACTCTCATTGGATATTGTTTAACACCTGACAAGCACATTAATTTAGTTTTTTCATCTTCCTGTAAATATTCTGATTTTAATTCTGGATTTTCTTTAATCATTCCTAAAAAATCTTCAACGATTTCTTTAGCTTCATTTTCATTTTTACCTTTAATTAAATCTGTCATGATTGAGGCTGACGCCATTGAAATAGCACAACCACTTCCTTCAAATGAAATATCTTCAACTATTTTTTGACCATTTAATTTTAAATAAACATGAACATTGTCACCGCATAAAGGATTGTTACCTTTTGCATCTTTATTAAAGTCATCGGTCTTTCCAAGATTTCTTGGATTTTTTCCATGCTCTAAAATAATTTCTTGATATAATTCTTTTAAATTCATTTTAAGTTAAATATTTTTTTACAGTTATTTATTGAGTCATTTAATTTATCTAGATCGTCTTTAGTATTATAAATTCCAACAGAAGCTCTTGCACTAGCAGGTATATTTAATTTATCATGTAAAATTTGACAGCAATGATGTCCTGCTCTTATTGCAACTCCGTCTTCATCAAGTATAGTTGCGATATCATGTGGATGAACACCTTCTAAAGTAAATGATAAAACTCCACCTTTATTTTTTGGACTACCAATCAATTTAACAGAATTATTTTTTTGTAATAATTCTTGTCCATATTCAACTAAATCAGCTTCGTGTTGCATAATATTTTCTATACCAATGCTTTCCATAAACTTAATTGACTCGTCAAAAGCAATGACTTGAGCAGTTGCCATTGTTCCTGCTTCATATTTATTTGGTAATTCACCATAAGAAATACTATCTTTTTTAACTTCTCTGATCATTCCTCCACCACCTTGATAAGGAGGTAGTTCCTCTAACCACTTTTTTTTACCGTATAAAACACCAAGTCCTGTTGGTCCGTACATTTTGTGACACGATATTGCATAAAAATCACAATCGAGATCTTGCATATCAAGTTTAAGATGTGGCGCACCCTGACAACCATCAATAACAACAATTATTCCTTTTGAATGTGCTAGATCAGTTATTTCTTTAACTGGTAATATTGCTCCTGTTACATTTGACAAATGTGTAATTGCTATCACTTTAGTTTTTGGCGTTATTTTTCTTTCAATTTCTTCTAAAGAAACATCACCATCTTCATTCATTTCTGCAAAATTAATTTTAATATTTTTTGATTTTCTTAAAAAATGCCATGGAACATAATTTGAATGATGCTCAAGTTCAGTGATTAAAATTTCATCCCCTTCGTTTAAATAATTTTGTCCTAAGGTATTTGCAACTAAATTTAATGCTTCAGTTGCACCTTTCGTAAAAACTATTTCATTTTTATCTTTAGCATTAATATATTTTTGAACGGAAGATCTTGTAGTCTCATACAAATTTGTAGCTGCAACTGCAAGATAGTGAACACTTCTTCCAACATTCGAAAACTGCTTGGTATAAAATTCATTAATTTTATCTGCTACAACTTTTGGTTTTTGTGAAGAGTTAGCACTATCTAGATAAACTAAATCATTATTTTGAATTTTTTCATCAAATATAGGAAATTCATTTTTTATATTTTCTATCTTCATTCCTTTATTCCAATCATATTTTTTATTAGATTTTTAATTTCTGAGTCTGTAATTTTTTCTACTACATCAAGTAAAAAACCGTTTATTAAAAGTTCTCTTGCTTGATTATAATTTAACCCTCTGGACATTAAATAAAATATAGAGTCTTCATTAAGACTTCCTGAGGCTGAACCATGTGAACATTTGACATCATCTGCATAAATTTCTAATTCAGGTTTAGCATTAAATTCAGAGTCTTTATTTAGCAATATTGCTTTACTAAGCTGGTAACCATCTGTTTTTTGTGCAACAGAATTAACATATATTTTTCCTTGATATACTGCTTTAGAACTGTCTTCTAAAACACTCTTAATCAGTTGATAGCTTTTTGTATTCTCTGTTAAATGATTTACAATTGTTCTTATTTCGTGATGTTTATTTTTATCAAGAGAGAAAATACCGTTCACGAAAGCTGATGAGTGTTCTCCTTTTAAATTACAATTAACCTCACTTTTAAAGAAATTTGATCCTGAAGATAAAATAAATGTCTCCGAAATAGTATTTTTATTTTGTTCAATATTATTAAACGAATATTTAATATTTTTATTTTCTATTTTATCTATTTTATAATTTTTAAGAATTGCATTTTCTTTTAAATTAAAGTTGTAAAAAATATTTAAAAAATTTTTTTCTGATGTATCGTTAAATAAGTCAATTAACCTTAATCCACTATCTTCTTGCAAATCGAAATCTAATCTTAAATTAATGTTTTTGGACCAAATTTTAGAGTTCGTTGTATGGTAAATGATAAGTGGTTTTGATAGCTGAAAACCCTTTTTAATGACTATTTTAAATGATTTATTGGTAAAAGCATTATTTAGATCAGATAAAGAGTTATTGTTTTCAAATTTATTAATAATTTCTGACTGATCAATTATTTCTATTTGGTCTTTTTTTTCATAATCAAAATCAATTTTTTCAATTCTGCCGTTTATAAAAACTATTTTATTGTGTTCTAATCCATCTACAAATACAGAAGTATCAACTTTATTTGTAGATGTATAATCATTATAAAAACTTAATTCCCCAATATTTTTATTAATTATCTGGTTAAGATCTGAGAATTTCCAATCTTCTTCTCTTCTATTTGGAAAACCTTTGTTTATAAAATTATCTAAAGAAAATTTTTTTATTTCAATATCTTTTTGAGACAAACTTAAATTTCTAATAGTATTTTCAAAATCTTTTTGTAATTGTTCTTTCATCTAATTAAAATTTTCATATCCTTTTTTTTCTAATTCTAGAGCTAGGTCTGGACCTCCAGATTTAACAATCTTTCCATTCATTAAAACGTGGACAAAGTCAGGCTTAATATAATCAAGCAACCTCTGATAGTGAGTGATTATTAAAAATGAGTTGTTTTTGTTTCTTAAAGTATTTACTCCATCTGCAACAATTTTTAAAGCATCTATATCAAGCCCTGAGTCTGTTTCATCAAGAATTGAAAGTTTAGGAGATAACATTGACATTTGCAAAATTTCATTTTTCTTTTTTTCTCCTCCAGAAAAACCAACATTTAATTGTCTATTTAACTTCTCTTCATCAAATTTAAGTTCTATGGACTTTTCTCTAACTAATTTTAGGAATTCTATCGCATCAAGTTCCTTTTCACCTCTTGCTTTTCTAACTGCATTTAATGAAGTTTTTAAAAATATATTTGTATTTACACCAGGAATTTCCAATGGATATTGAAAAGCTAAAAAAATACCTTTGTGAGCTCTTTCTTCTGTTTCAAGTTCAAATAAATCTTTTTCCTCAAAAAGAACTTCACCAGAAACCTCGTATCCTTTCTTTCCTGATAAAATATTTGACAAAGTACTTTTGCCTGATCCGTTTGGGCCCATTATAGCATGAACTTCACCAGGATTAACATTAAGTGAAAATTCTTTTAAAATTTCCTTATTATCTATTTTAGCATTTAATTTATTTATTTTTAACATTAGCCCACACTTCCTTCCAGACTTATCCCCACTAACTTTTGTGCTTCGACAGCAAATTCCATTGGTAATTGCTGCAATACTTCTTTACAAAATCCATTTACAATTAAACCAACTGCCTCCTCCGCATTTAATCCTCTTTGTTGACAGTAATGTAATTGTTCCTCACTTATTTTAGAAGTGGTCGCTTCATGAGCTATATTCGACTCTAAATTTTTGTTTTTAATGTAAGGAACTGTGTGAGCACCACATTTATTACCCATCAATAAAGAGTCACACTGTGTATAATTATTTGAATTTGAAGCCTTTGAGGAAATATCAACCAGTCCTCTATAAGTCATATCTGAAAAACCAGCACTTATTCCCTTTGAAATAATTTTACTTTTTGTATTTTTCCCTAAATGGATCATTTTAGTGCCTGTATCAGCTTTTTGGTAATTATTTGTAATGGCAATCGAGTAAAATTCCCCAACAGAATTATCACCTTTCAAAATGCAACTAGGATATTTCCATGTAATTGCAGATCCAGTTTCAACTTGCGTCCATGATATTTTAGAATTCTTTCCTTTGCATAAACCTCTTTTAGTTACAAAATTGTAGATACCTCCTTTTCCATCTTTATCTCCTGGATACCAATTTTGAACCGTTGAATATTTTATCTCAGCATCATCAAGAGCAACTAATTCAACATTTGCAGCATGTAATTGATTTTCATCTCTCATGGGAGCTGTACAGCCTTCAAGGTAACTTACGTAACTTCCTTTGTCTGCAATAATTAAAGTTCTTTCAAATTGACCTGTGTTAGATGCATTTATTCTAAAATAAGTTGAGAGTTCCATTGGACATCTAACACCCTCCGGAATGTATACAAATGAACCATCTGTAAAAACTGCTGAATTTAAAGTTGCAAAAAAATGATCAGTCAATGGAATTACGGAACCTAGATATTTTTTAACCAATTCTGGGTGATTTTGAATTGCCTCTGAAATTGGACAAAAAATTATTCCTTGTTTTATTAACTCTTCTCTAAAAGTAGTTGCAACTGAAACTGAGTCAAAAACAGCATCAACTGCAATACCATTTAATCTTGCTTGTTCTTGAAGTGGGATACCTAACTTTTTATAAGTTTCTAAAAGTTTAGGATCTAATTCATCTAAACTTTTTGGTTTATCGTCCATACTTTTAGGTGCAGAATAATAATATAAATCTTGATAATCTATAATTGGATATTTTGGTTTTTGCCAATCTGGTTCTTTTAATTGTTTAAATCTTTCATAAGCTTTCAGTCTAAATTCAAGCATCCAT
>CABZSY010000011.1 GCA_902528505.1 uncultured Pelagibacteraceae bacterium | reverse complement strand
ATTGTAAACGTAACTCCATTAGAGCCTGGCTGGGAAGGATATGTTACTCTCGAATTTTCAAACACAACACCACTACCTGCAAAAATTTACGCAAATGAAGGTGTGGCACAATTTATTTTCTTAAAAGGAAATGAAAAACCTGAAGTGACTTATGCAGATCGAGATGGAAAGTACATGGGACAAACTGGAGTGACATTACCTAAAGTTTAAATATGCAAAAACTAGAAGTCTTTGGAGCAAAGAAGCTCAAGGGACAAATAAATATTTCAGGTTCAAAAAACGCATCTCTACCAATTTTGGCAGCAACTTTGCTTTCAAAAAATCAAATTACTTTGAAGAATTTACCAAAAGTAAAAGATATTGAGACAATGATAAATTTGTTAGATTCCTTAGGATCTAATATTAAAAAAAAAAAAAATAAACTAATTATCAATAACTCACATCAAAAAAAAACATTTGCATCTTACAATTTAGTAAAAACTATGAGAGCAGGAATTTTAGTTCTTGGTCCTTTGTTGGCAAAATTTGGTAATGCAAAAGTATCTCTTCCCGGTGGCTGTGCGATTGGAACAAGACCTGTAGATATACATTTGGACGCTTTATCAAAACTAGGAGTTAAATACAAAATTATACAAGGTTACGTTCATGCAACTGCTCCAAAAGGATTGATAGGAAATAAAATACGATTTTCAAAGATATCTGTTGGTGCTACTGAAAATTTGATAATTGCTTCGAGCTTTGCAAAAGGGTCTACTTATTTAAGTAACATAGCAATTGAGTCAGAAATTAAAGATTTAATTAATTTCTTAAAAAGTATGGGATGTAATATCAGATGGACCGGTAAGCGTTCAGTAAAAATTGAGGGTGTGTCCAAAGTTAAAGACATTATCTACCCAGTGATGTTTGACAGAATCGAAGCTGGTACATATTTAATTGCTGCAGCAGCAACAGAAGGAAACCTTAAAATCAAAAATATTGTTCCAAAAATTATAGAAACAGAAATTAATATTTTAAAAAGAATAGGTGCAAAAATTAATATTAAAAAAGATGAAGTTCATATAGTTGGCAATAAAAAAATTAGAGGTATTAATATAAAAACTGCCCCATACCCTGGCTTTCCAACTGATTTACAAGCTCAAATGATGGTATTGTTGTGTAAAGCAAATAAGCAATCTGTAATTAGGGAAGATATTTTTGAAAACAGATTTATGCATGTTGCTGAATTGAACCGAATGGGAGCTCAAATATTAATCAAAGGAAATAAAGCAATCGTTCAAGGAAATATAAATTTTGCACCAGCTGAGTTGATGGCTACAGATTTACGAGCATCTGTCTCATTAGTGCTAGCTGCACTTACTGCTAAAGGAAAATCAGTTATTAACAGAATTTATCATTTAGATAGAGGCTATGAAAACATAGAAAAAAAATTAAAAAGGGTGGGCGCAAAAATACGCAGAGTAAATTAATGGAAAAGAAATATTTAGCAAAAATTATTGCAAATGATCAAGAAGGTCTTCAAATGATATCTGCATGCAGCGCTGGCGCAAAGGTTAGGGTCGTTGACATAAAATATCTGCCATCAAATAAAGTATTTTTGTTGTCTATTGAGAGGACAAAGGTTGAAACTGACCAAGAAAACAAAAAAATCAATAGTATTTGTAGGTTTGATTTTGTTGATAAAGTAAAATCTAAAAATATAAACCAATCAAATCAGGATCTAGTTTTAGATTTAATTGGAATTGATTATTTGAAAAATAATACTGATTATGAAATAAACTTAATTTTTAATAATAATGCTTACATTGCTTTGACTACAGAGATAATTGAAGTAAGACTTGAAGATCAAAATGAAATTAAAGATTAATGAGAATACTAAATAGCACTGCTAAAAACTTTGACAAATCCTTAGATTCTCTTCTTCTGGAAAGAAAGAAGAAACTTAAATCAAGTTCTGTATCTGTATCAAATATCATTAAGGATGTAAAAAAAAATGGTGATAAGGCTTTATTAAAATATGAAAAAAAATTTAATAAAAATAAAATAATTATTCCTACTCCTAAAAAAATAAGTAAATCAATACAGTCGTTAAATAAGAATATTAAACATGCAATTGATGTGGCATATGATAGGATTTATAAATTTCATTCTCTTCAAAAGTTTAAGAACATTACTTATTCAGATAAATATAAAAATAAAATTAATTATAAATATTTACCGTTAGAGTCTGTTGCAATTTATGTACCTGGATCTACTGCATCTTATCCATCAAGCGTTCTAATGAATGGAATACCCGCTTTGTGTGCTGGTGTTAAAAGAATAGTAATGATTAATCCAGGTTATAAAGGAAAACAAAATCCAGCAGTTTTATATGCTGCTAAAAAACTTAAGATTAAAGAAATTTATTCTATTGGTGGACCTTCGGCAATAGCGGCGGTTGCTTATGGTACAAAAAAAATAAAGCCTGTTAATAAAGTTATAGGACCGGGAAACCATTACGTTGCTGCTGCTAAAAAAGAAGTTTTTGGAGATATTGGAATAGAAGGAATGACTGCTGGTCCATCTGAGGTTACTATAGTAGCTGATAAAACATCTAATCCTGAATGGATAGCAAGTGATTTAATTGGTCAAGCTGAACACGATATTCTTGCTCAATGTATTTTAATATCAAAAGATAAAAAAATTCTAGAAGTGACAAGAAAAGAAATATTTAAACAATTAAAATTAATTCCAAGGAGTTCAATTGCTAAAAAAAGTTTAATGACCAATGGAATATTAATGAATGTAAATTCAGACAAAAAAATTGTAGAAATAATTAATAAATTAGGTCCGGAACATTTAGAAATTTCTATTACAAATTATAAGCCTCTAGTTTCAAAAATAAAAAATGCAGGATCAGTTTGTTTAGGAAAGTATGGAGTGATGGCAATGACAGATTACGGTATTCCTGGAACCAACCATGTATTACCAACAAATTCTACGAGCAAATATTCTAGTGGATTAAACGTGTCAGAATTTATGAAAAGAATTTCATTTATAACCTTATCAAAAAAGGGGATTGATAAACTTGGACCATCAGCTATAACTCTTGCAAATTATGAGGGGTTATCAGCGCACGCTGAATCGATCATAAAAAGAATAAGGAGAAAATAAATTTGTCTAAACAAGATTTGTTGGAGTTTAAAGGAAAAGTTATTGACCTACTTCCCAACGCCATGTTTCGCGTTAAGTTAGAGAATGGACATATGGTGACCGCCCATACGGCAGGAAAGCTAAGGAAGAACCGTATCAGAGTCCTTCAAGGCGATGCCGTGACTGTAGAAATGACTCCTTATGATCTAACTAAAGGGAGAATTATCTTTAGAGGATAATTTAAGGCTGAGTAGCTCAGGAGTAGAGCAGAGCCCTGAAAAGGCTTGTGTCGGAGGTGCGAATCCTTCCTCAGCCACCATTACTTGGTGAAGAGTGTTTAAATTAATAAATTTCTATATAGTTGAGATAAAATTAATATTGAAAAAAATATTAAAAATAATTAGCTTTAATAATTAAATAATAATATGAGGAAAAAAAAATGACTAAATTAAATGGGACCGTCAAGTGGTACAATGGAAAGAAGGGTTTTGGCTTTATTGAACGAGAAGATAAAGAGAAGGATGTATTTGTACATGCATCGGCCGTCAAGACGGGTGGATTTCGTTATTTAAATGAAGGAGATAAAATTTCTTTTGACCTGGAAGATGGTCCTAAGGGTCCTTCAGCTGTTAATTTATCTAAAGCAGATTCATAAAAAATCATATATTCACATTTAAAAAGGTGGTTGTTTAAATATAACCACCTTTAAATAATGGCTTGCATAATTGTTATTTTGACTTAAAAGACTGCTCATGATTATAAAT
Organism: uncultured Pelagibacteraceae bacterium; assembly: GCA_902528505.1. GTDB lineage: Bacteria > Pseudomonadota > Alphaproteobacteria > Pelagibacterales > Pelagibacteraceae > Pelagibacter. The sequence continues at coordinate 17,145 of CABZSY010000011.1, read as the reverse complement.
ATTACATTTAAAGAGACATCTAGAGAAACAAACAGAACTTGTTTCCATAGCCTTTAGGCTATTATTTATAATATAATTTTAAATCCACAGAAAAATAATATAAAACAAAAACTAGGCAGTTTTGGTGTAATAGTAGCACGTGATCCTGTGGAGATCGAGGCGATGGGGCAGAACCATCAAACTGTACCAAAACATGAATAAAGAAAATAAACTCAATCCTTCCCTACCATCTGGATTTGAAGATCGTTGGGGTAAAAAGTTAGTCCTTAAAAAACAGCTTTTAAAAGTGATTGAAAAAAATTTTATAAAGTTTGGAGCAGAACCTCTAGAGACTCCATCCTTTGAATACTCAGAAAATATTGGATCGTTTTTAGCAGAAAACGAGGATAACCCTATGTCTGATGTTTTCAGTTTTGAGGATCGAGATAAAACAATTAGTTTAAAGTATGATCTTTCAAGTCCTCTAGCTAGATTTTATGCACAGAACAATCAAGTACTTCCATCAATTTATAAAAGGTACGCTATACAAAATGTATTTAGAAACGAGAAAGCATCTAACGCGCGCTACCGGGAGTTTCTTCAAGCAGATTTTGATATAATTGGAAATGTAAATTCTGCACAAGCAAATGCAGAACTTTGTGACTTAATATCTAGCACCCTTATAGATATTGGCCTTAATAAAAATCAGTTTACAATTAACGTAAGCAATAGAAAAATAGTACAAGGTTTAATAAATGATTTAAAAATATCTGACGATAAACAAATTAAAGTAATTAGAGCGATTGATAAATTAGATAAACCAGGTTTTGGTTTGAAAGGAGTTGAGGATCTTCTTAAAAAAGAGAGGAAAGATACAAGTGGAGCAGTTACTAAAGGGGCTGATTTAAATGATGAACAATCTTCTCAAATATTAAACTTCTTAAAAATTAAAGATTTAAAAACATTAAAAGGAAATTTGAAAAATCCATTATCCCAAGAGGGAATAAAAGAGCTAGAAGATGTATTTGAAATTATTGGCTTTGGTTCTTATTTAAACCAAATTAAAACTAACTTCACAATCGTGCGCGGTCTTCAGTACTACTCAGACTTTATCGTAGAAACAAATTTAAATTTTAAAGTTACAAACATTAAAGGTAAGGAAGTTGACATTGGTAGCATTTGCTCGGGTGGTGCATACGCAAAACTTATTTCAAGGTTTAGGGGTGTTGATATTCCTGGCACTGGCATAAGCTTTGGTGTTGATAGATTGTTGTTTGCATTAATGCAATTAGAACAATTCACAGTTGATGATCAAAAACCTGTTTTAGTTTGTGTAATGGATAAAAAATTTCTTAAAAACTATTATGAAATAGTAAACTTATTGAGAGAAAATAACATCAATGCAGAAATATTTTTAGATACTAAGAAAAATTTAGGAAAGCAACTTGATCTTGCTAATCGACGTAATTTAAATATTGCAATCATTTGTGGAGAAAATGAATTTAAAGACAAGACTGTTACTATAAAAAATCTAAAAGGCATCAAGGGTGAAAATAACAAAACAATTCCAAAAGAAGATTTAATTAATGAAGTCAAAAAACTTATCTGAAAAAATTCTAAAGTCAGTAAAATCTAGGGGTTTTAAATATATTGAGTTACCATCAGTGATAGAGGCAAACCATATTGTTCAAAGATCAGGGGAAAACTTTAGAAAATTTATGTTTTCTTTTACAGATATAAATGGCAAAGAATTATGCTTAAGACCTGATTTAACCATTGCATCTTGTTTAAGGTACATAGAGGGAAATTTTAATGGTAAAGAAAAAATTTTCTATAGTGGTCAGGCATATAGAAAAGTACAGTTTAAAAAAGATAAAATTATTAGAAATCAAATTGGGTTTGAAATCTTAGGATCAAAAAACGAAAAGAATGATGATAAGGAGATAATAAATACATCATTAAAATCTCTTAAAAATTTAAAATATTCAACTGGAATTTTAATAATTGGTAATGTTGAAATATTTAGACTTTTTATTTCAAAATTGGAAATACCTTCAAGATGGAAATTAAGATTAGTAAGACATTTTTGGCGACAGGATTACTTTAATGATTTGTTAGAACGATTAGAAACTAATCAAGATATTGACCCTATTGAAGTAGAAGTAGATAACAGAAAGTATTTAGAATTATTAAAAAAAGATCCATCCATCATGATTGCTGGAAGATCTATTGGAGAAATTTTAAAAAGATTTGATATTAAGATCAAAGACCCAAGAACCGCAAATAAAGGTAAAAAAATTTCTAAATTGATTAAATCTTTTTTAAAGATTAAATGCCCAATTAATAGTGCAGCAAATGAATTAAATAAATTTTTTAAAAAAAACAAAATTAATCTCGCAGTTGATCAAAAATATTTTCCAATTTCATCTAACAAAATATCAAAACTAAGTGTTATGTTTTCAACTTCTTTTGATGGGGAGCTAGAATACTATACAGGTATGGTTTTTAAAATTGATATCAAATCAGATTCTAAATTAGTCAACTTTGCTAACGGAGGTCGTTATGATGGATTGATTTCAGATTTAGGATCTCAAAAGAAAATCCAAGCAGTAGGAGCTGCTTTTAATCTATAAATTTATGAGCGATTTAATTAAGTGTGGGATTCCTGCTAAGGGCAGATTGAGAAAATTTGTATTAAATATCTTTAAGAAAAATAAATTAAAATTAATATCAAAAAGAGGAGAACGAGATTTATTTGGTTCGATTCAAGGGAAAAGAAATATTCAAATTATATATCTTCATGCACGTGAAATAATAGAGAGACTGGCTGATAAATCATTAGATATAGGTTTTTCTGGCTTAGATCTGTTAAAAGAAAGTGAAATAAATATCCAAAAAAATATTAAAATTTTTAAAAATTATCCATATGGACAAGCAACACTTGTTGTGGCCTGTCCAATAAATTGGATTGATGTATTTAGTTGTGCGGATTTGGAAGAAGTAGCGTTTGAATTCAAAGATAAAAAGAAAAAAAGATTAAGAGTTGCAACAAAATATCCAAATTTGACTCGAGAATTTTTTTATAATAAGGGTGTAACACAATTTTCTATTGTAAAGTCAATGGGAAGTACCGAAGTCGCACCTTTTACCTCAGGAAGTGAAATTATAACAGATATCACAAGTACGGGGGCAACGCTTGCTGCAAATAATCTTAAAATCTTAAATGATGGTTATATATTAAAATCTGAACTTTGTTTGATGCTTGGAAAATCGTTTTCTAAAAATAAAGAAATACAAAAGTTAGCCAAACTACTTTCGACCAAGTATTAAATCTTTCCAGTACACCAAAATAATTTTGATAATATCTAAATTTCTAGCCAAAGCATAAAAGGCAATAATACCTCCAATAATAAGTATAATCTTAAAAATAAAGTATAGGTCCATTAGAATTTACTAGCTATTTATATTGTATAGTTAATATAATCATAATTCTAGGAATATGATTAATGAAAAAAAAAATTCTCAAATTAAAAATCCGCTTAATATTCGACAATCAACTTATGATTTAATTCCTAAAATTAAAGAGCTTGCAAAAACAATGTCACAAAAAGAAGTTGGAAAAAAACTTAAAATAAACAAAAAAACATTGAAGAAAATAAAAGACGCTGAAAATATTAATTTTAGGACATCTTATCTTCCATTTGGTGTAACTGCTAAAAAATCTATTCCTTATTCAGAAAGATATACTGCAAAGGAAAAATCAGAAATGTATCAAAAAAGAAGGGAAAACGAAACAGAAGAGGATAAAATTGATAAAAGAGAGCGAGATAAAAAATATTATCAGGAACTAAAAAAAGACAAAAAAAGATTTGAAATAAAAAAACAAAGAGACAGAAAATCAGCTATAGAAAGATGGAGAAATTTATCTGAAAAAGATTGGGAGATAAAAAAACAAAGAGATAGAGGATATCAGGCTAAAAGAATAGAATAATAAAATTAAAATGTCTTGGAAAATAAATAATAAGTTTTTTTACCCAAAATCAATGAGATCTATTTATAAAGGATCAAGACATTATGATGTAGGTGGCTTTAAATATCCAAGTGTAACCAGCATACTAGCAGAGACCAAAAGTCAAAAAGATATAGATGCCTTAAATAAATGGAAAAAGGACTTAGGATATGCAGCCGCAGCGGCAGTAAGCAGGCAAAGCTCTGATCGTGGAACAGAAATGCACAGCTGGATAGAGTCGATATTACTTTTAAGAGCAAATGGAGAACTGCTTGATGAAATTAATTTACCAAAAAAAATGGCTGAAACTATTATAGAAAATGGGATTAATAATAAAGTAAATGAGGTACATGGTTGTGAGGCAGTCTTGTATTATGATGGTGATTACAAATTTGCTGGGACTGCAGACGCTGTAATCAATTCAAGTGAAAATAAAATAAAAATTTTAGACTTCAAACAGAGTAATAGGCCTAAAAGAAGAGAATATTCGGTAATAACCGAATATGGAATGCAGTTGGCCCTTTACTCTATAGCGCATGATAAGATGTTTGGGACCAATATAGAGTCTACTGAAATTTTAATGTGCACGCCAAATTTAATGTTTCAAAACTTTGAATTTAAAGGTGAAGAATTTCAAAATTTAAAAAAAGAAGCAATGAATAGAGTAGAACAATATTATTTAAAGAAGAAGAATAATTCTTTATAAATATTTTTCATGATCTTTAGCTAAGCCCTCTATGTGTTTATTTATTCTTTCTACTTTTGCTAAAGTCTGACTATCATCTTTTTTTTCTTCTCTTAATAAATCAATTCTTGCCATTCCATCAGGTATCGTTGGAAAAACTTCCTTATTCGTTGAAAGCAATCTTCGGCTTATGCCTTTTCGAATTCTTTTGTACTCTGATGATGAAAAAGCATCATCATCAAATCTATCTAACAAAATCATCTCTGATAAATGTTTAAGTGCAGGATTTTTAAATTGATTATGAATTTTACGTTGTTCATCTAAAGTGTTTGCTAAAACGTAACTATCCATTAATGATTTTTCAGATTGAGATGGTTTTAAAGAAAAAATCATTTGTTCAGGAATTAATTCAGTTTGATCCATATCTTGATCTTGAAATTGATCATTAATTATTAAACACAATCTATTTGTTAGTTCATCTCGGTTTTTAAAAATATAATTTGCTCTGGTTTGAAGTATTTCATGACCTAAAGTTTTATATTCATCATTAAAATTAGTTGCAAAAGATTTGTCTTGGATAAAGGGATTTTTTCCTATTTTTAAAGTTCGATATTTTTTTGGTGCACCATTAAGCTTCTTCTTTAAAATTTCATTTGATTGTTCACCAAACATTTCTTCGGGGTCGTGCTTTAAATCAAAAACTAAGTGATATCCTTTATAAACAGGATGTTCACATAAATAGCTTGATGTAAATTGTCTTGTTCTTCCATAGAACGTCTCAGGGTGACAAAAATAATCTGTCTCTTTTATTTTATTAAGAACATCATTTTTATTTGTAAAACTGAGTGATTGCTTAAATAGTGCTGGATCTTTTTTCTTTAAAAATGACATTAAATTCATCATCCCTTCCGTGTCCCCACGACTACTGTGCAACTCTTTAATTTCAAAGCCGTTAGCTTTACAAAGAGAACCTAATTTGAAAACTTTATTTGATTTTTCATTTAGTTCTGTAGCAATCTTATTAGGGGCATAGAAATCGAAATTTTGAACAATTGGTAGAGAGTCTATTTGTCTTGCATTCCCAGTGGAAAAAATCCACGGCCATGTAAAAAGGTTTGAAAACAAGTGTTGAGAAGTAAGCATATAATCAAAACCATATCCGTTATGAGCACAAAAGAATACAGGACCTTTATTTACCCAGGATCGAAATTTGTCATTAGCCTCTTTCGTTAAATCAAAATTAGAATTTTTAGATGTATCCATTTCAAAAGGATCAAGCCCATTAACTAAAAAACTATCAATTTCATAAACTCTTGATTTTCTTAAACGAGCTTTTGAACTAAAAGATTCTAAAAGTTTTAAATTATGGTCACAAAATAAAGCATCGATAGTTAAAATATCAGCTAGTCCCCGGCCACCTGATGTTTCTGTATCAAAAAAAATAAAATTTGGTTTTGTCATTTAAGCAGTTTCTTTTTTGTTTTGGTTTAAAAATAATGGAATTTCATAATTATCTTCTTTTTTTTGAAATAAGTTTGGTTCAGAAAGTTCATACTTAGTAAATTCTATATCTTTGAAATTATTACATCTCCAAACTACCTCACCAAATAAATTTATTTCTTCAAGAGGAATTTTTTGATCACTATATTTTTTATTATCTGAAATAATATTTACCAATACTCTGTTATGTATCTTAAATTCTAAAAATTGTAATCTCCGTATTATAATTTCATTATTCATATTAAGTGCATAAACACCATCTTTAAAAATTTTTGGCAAAATTTTATTATGAAATTTAATAATTAAAGCAATGTCATTTTTATTAAATGTACCTTGCATATTGTCATCCTCAACATTCATTAAAACTAAATCCTGATATTTATTTAAATTTAAATTTCTATTTAAAAAATCTTTAGAAAATAATATTTTTTTTTTAGAATTTAGGACTGGCAATCTAAATGTTTCATGAGGCGCAACAAAATTTTTCATGTAATGTTTTCTTAAAATTTCTAGAATAGGAAAAAAGTTTTTGATTGCCTCAACTTCCATTTTGTAACCCTCAATTCTATTAACATGAAAATTGGAAAAACGTTCATCCTGTTCTTCAGTATACTGATACTCATCTAGCATTTCTATTTCGTTTAAATAATCTGGAAGAATAGCTTCTACATATTCATTTAGTAAAAGATCTTGATAATGAATATTTTCAAAATTTGAAATTTTTACTAGTGCTAGTATATGATGTTGAAGACAGGGCATTATTAATCTGTACTCAACTGAAAGATTTTTATTTTCCGATATAATTTTAAAAAAATTCTTTAGATGTGAATGATCAATTTCTTTAAAAAATTCAAACTTACCTTTTTTCCCCTTCTTTTTACTATTTTTATACAGAGGTAAAAAAGATGTGGATATTGAATTTAAGAAAAAATAAGCAAAACTAGGGGGAAACTCTCCAGATGGATTAAACTTATAAATATAGCTATCAAGGGAGTTTTTGTGGGTATTTAAAAGCTTGCTACAGCTAGCCTTTGTTAAATTGGCTGATTTAAGCATATTTGTAAGTATTTTATTATGAATCATATAATTAATGTATACTCCATTATTTAAAATAAAAAAAGTTATTTTATTACTTGACTTTACAGTAATATATGATATTTCTAGTTTAATGTTAACATTTATTAATAACCCCGGTGCTGACAGTTCCTGTCCTTTCTCACTTTCTACTTTCTGTAAGGAGCCCAGCACCAGGTTTTTAATAATTTTGGAGAAGATATGAAAGACCAATTTTACTATGTCTTAAGAAAATGCCTCTTTAGTAGGCAGGATTGGGTAAAATATCAAAAAGATTATTTGAGATACCAATCATTAAAAGAAGAGGCAAACAAAAGAAGATTAAGAGGCAATAAACTAATCTCATTTACTTATAATTTAGTAAATCTTCCCATTAATATCCTGAACTTCCTTAGCAAAGTTAATCAATATTCTCAGTATCATAAAGTTTTGAGCGAAATTGAGGTCATGCAGGAAGAAATTAACAAATATGAAAAACCAAGAATTACTAACAACCGGAGGAAAAATGCCAAAAGCTAAAAGACTAAATAAGAAAAAAACGTCTAATGTTATTCCAATAAAAAAAGATGTTTTGGAAAAAGAGGATCAATTGATATCGATTGAGGAACAAGAGCGTGAAAGAACAAATAAATTTGCTCGAAAATTATGTGATGAAATTGATGATTATGTTACGGAGTGTAAAATGGATGCAGATATGACTTACTTTCATTTCTTATTTCATCTAAAACAAAGAACAATACACAGAGTTTCATATAATTTATTTAAATATGCTGATAAATCTTCTACAGATGAAGTTACTGAAAATATGGCCAAATATTTAAAAGAAAACTTACCAGAGTTGAAATTAGATGCATCTAACACTACAATCCAATAAAGGAATCAAAAATGGACTTTTTAACTATTCTTGTAACCACAATAATCGTCTCAGTTGTATGGTTTTTATATCTTAAATTTTTTAAAAAAGACGATTTAGTTAAAAATCTAAATGATTTAAAAGATAAAGATCATGAAATTGAATTAATAAAACTTGAGCATGAAAAAGATTTAAGCATTTTAAAAGAAAAATTAAAAAGTTTAGAAGCAGAAAAAAGTCTATTAGAGACAACACTTACCAATGAAAGAGAAACAACTAAAGATCAACTTAAAACTTTAGGAAAAGTTGATACTTTCAAGAATACGGTCACGGCTAATATGGGCCAATATTCGCAAATGATTGAGAAGCAACAAAAGTTTATTGATAAATTAACAGGAAACGCCAAATATCAGGGCTCATTTGGTGAGAAGTTTTTAGAACAATCTTTACAGTTCCATGGCTTCAAACTTAATGTTGATTATACTAAACAGAAACATGAAGATGTATATAACTTGGAAAATGATACATCAGAGGTAACGATACCTGATATTATACTAAATATTGGAGACTCGACTCACATAATTTGTGACTCAAAAGTATCTTTAGACAATTGGAAAAAATTTGTTAACGCAGAAAATGATCAAGAAAAAAATGATCAATTTAAAAAACATTATTATGCCGTTAAAAAGCATATAGATGATCTTTCCAAAAAAGATTACATAAAAAATTTAAAAAAGCAGGTTTTTCAAAAAGTAATTATGTATATGCCACATGAGGCAGCTTACTTAGGTGCTTTAGAGCATGATCCTGAGTTATATGAATACGCATTCAAAAAAAACATAATTCTTTGTGGGCCTAAAAATTTATTTGCTGTTATTTCAATAGCCCAAACAATCAGAGATAAAGAAAAACAAATAGACAGTGTTAAAGAAATAACAAATACTGCAACTAACCTAATGGAAAAGTACGCAGTATTAAAGGGTTATCTTATTAAAACGATGAGTAGTTTTAATTCCCATGGAGATAACCTTAAAAAAGTTATTCAAGGAGCGTATGGTAAAAATGGCTTAGAGCAAAGAATAGAGAAACTTAAAGATCTAGGGGTTAGTTCATCAAGACCTATATCAAAAACTACTGCTCTTCAGGATGAGTTAATACAATTAGAGCCAATTGAGGATAAAAATAAAGAGTCAGTAAAAAAAATTTACAGTTGATAATTAGATAATTTATTTTTGATGAATAAAAATTTTTATTCTCCAACCATGCTTACTAGATTTATCAATTGTAAACATATCATTTCAAATGAACATAATGAAAAGTCTCTTAAACTTTTAAGAAAAAAAAGAACTATTACTGATGAACTTAAAATTGAAAAAGGACTTCTTCATGAAGCACTATATTTTAAGGAGTTAAAAAAAAAATATTCAAAAGTTAAAGATATTAAATCTTTAAAAAATTTATCAAAATCTGAAAAAATAAAAGAAACAGTAAAGGCATTAAGAGAAGGCTATGAGTTAATCTATGGAGGTTGGCTAGAGTCTGGTAATTGGAGTGGTGAATTAGATTTCTTGGAGATTGATAAAAAAAGCAAATCTCTGCTTGGTGACTATGGCTATGAAATTACTGATACAAAAAATTCAACAAAAGTAAAAGGAGATCATATATATCAACTAGGCATATATTTAGAATTACTTAAAGAAGTTCAAGGTACTCTTCCCAAAAATTTTTATATTCTGTTAAAAGACAAAGTTAAACAAACTATAAAAGTTAATGAAATCTATGATACTTTTTTAATCCATAAAAAATCATATGAACAATTTTTTTCTAAAGGTATAAAGAAAACTCTTCCAGAGAAATGTTCTTATTGTAACTTTTGTGACTGGTCAGAACAATGTTCTAAAGAATGGATAGAAAAAAGGCATGTAAATCAAGTATTAGGTAATAATAAAAAAGATTGTAAAAAATTCAATATTAGCGGTATCAAAACTTATGATGAAATTGCTAACCTAAGTCCTAAAAAAAAAATTGAGGGTCTAAGAGAAGAAATTAAAATAAAAAGAATTGAGCAAGCAAAGCTTCAGATAGAAGCTGAAAAAAAAGGTACCCCTATATTCAAATATATTAAAGAAAATTTTGTTTTAAATAAAGGATTTAACCTTTTACCTGAACCAACTCCAAATGATCTTTTTTTTGATATAGAAGGAGTTCAGGATTATGTATACCCCGGAAAACTAGAATATTTGTTTGGAATTTTTTATGAAGATAATGGATCTAAAATATTTAAACCATTCTGGGCTCACAATAAAGAAGATGAAAAAAAAAGTGTAGAAGACTTTTTTAAATTTACCAAGAATCATTTTAAAAAACATCCGAAGGCTAAAATTTATCACTATGCCCCTTACGAAATCACTGCATTAGAAAGACTTACTTCACTTCATAAAGTAAACAATGTCGATTATGATCATTTTCTAAATTTATCAAAGTTTGTTGATTTATATAAAATTGTAAAACAAGCAATTTATGTCTCTCAAAAAAGTTATTCTATAAAAGATATAGAAAAGTTTTACGATTTTAAACGAGAGGGTGATATTTTGAAAGGTGATGTCTCTGAGGAATTTTATATCCAGTGGACTCAAACCAAAGATCAGAAAATATTAGATAAAATTGAGAAGTATAATAAGCAGGATTGTTTATCTACATTCAAACTTAGACGGTGGTTATTAAGAATTAAGCCAAAAGAGACAAAATGGTTTGTCCCTGAAAAACAAGAAATGGAATTGAGACCATTTGAGGAAACTTTGTTGGAATTTCAAGATAAAATTAGAAATTCAAAAATTAAGAATACTAATTTAGGTAAATTGTTAAGCGATATTATTGGTTTTTATAATCGTGAGCAAAAACCTCAGTGGCGTCAGCATTTTGATAGAAAAGATCTATCCGATAAGGATTTAATTGATGATTCTGAGTGTATAGCAGATATGAAGCAGGCATCTTGTTTTCAAGACAAAAGGTCATTTGTTTATAAATATGTTTTCCCTGAACAAGAATATAAATTAAAAAAAGGACGATCAGTTATTATTTCAAATAATACTAATCCAGATAGATCAGATTATGCAGGCAAGATTCAAGAGTTAGACCAAATAAAAAGAACATTGTTACTTAGAAAAGGTATCTCAAAAGACGAAAAAAAATTACCCCGAACTCTATCAATAAGTGAAAAAGTTATGGAGCATGCTAGATTTGAAAATCTTAATAAGAATATTTATTCATTTTGTGAAAATGTTATTGAAAAAAAAAGTGGTTTTGAAGCAATTAAAAGCTTTTTAAATAGAGATATCCCCAAAATAAAAGGAAAAAAATTAGGTGAAAAAATTATTAAATCAGAGAATTTTACTGAAGAAATTCCAAATATAATAAATAATCTTGAAAAATCTTACTTATATCTGCAAGGACCACCAGGATCTGGTAAAACTTATCAGGCAGCAAACGCAATAATAGAACTGCTTAAAAATAATAAAAAAGTTGCTGTAACAGCAAACTCACACAAAGTAATTCACAATCTTCTAGGAAGAATAGAAAAATTAGCAAGTAATCAGAATTTTATCTTTAAAGGATTAAAAATGGGAAATATTGAAAATGAGGATACTTATTTTAATGGAGAATTAATTAAGACAGATAAAAATGAAAAACATTTTATAAATGAACTTAGAGAAAATAAAACTTTACTATATGCTGGCACAAAATATCATTTATCGCAATTTTATTATCGAAATAAATTAGATTATTTATTTGTTGATGAAGCATCGCAAATAACAGTTGCTGACCTTGTTGCTTTGGGAGGTATTGCAAAGAATATTATTTTGGTTGGAGATCAAATGCAACTTGGTCAACCTGTACAAGGATCACATCCAGGAGAGTCTGGTAAATCAGTTTTAGATTTTTTACTAGAGGGAAAAGACACTATAGCAGAAAATAAAGGTATTTTTTTAAACAAAACTTATAGGTTACATCCTAGTATAAATGACTTTACTTCTAAAAATTTTTACGAAAACAGGCTTTTAATAAATGATCATAATATTAATCGGCAGATTGAGTATAAAAAAAATAGTATAATTACTAAAGAAGGTATTCATACAATATTGATGAATCACAAAAATAGAGCCCAAACTTGTGTAGAAGAATTTGAAATAATTAAAAAATTAATGGATCAATTAATTGGTTGTAAATTTAAAGATTATGATAATTCAGAAAGAAAAATTTTAATTAGTGATATTTTAATTGTTAGTCCATTTAATGCACAGGTTAATTTTTTAAAATCGAGATTACACAAAGATGCACAATGCGGAACCATAGATAAGTTTCAGGGGATGGAAGCTCCAATCACAATAATAAGTATGACTAGCTCAAGTGTTGATAACCTCCCAAGAAATAAAAAATTCTTCTTTAACAGAAATAGATTAAATGTTGCCATTTCAAGAGCTCAATGTTCGTCTATTCTTCTTTTAAATCCTAAATTATTAGAAACGCCACCATCTGATTATGATGAATTTAAATTACTGAATAATTTTCAAAAATTAATAAAGTATAAAGTTAAATAAAGAATTTAAAATGAGAAATACCAACCCTTTTAATTTAAAAGTGCTGACAGAAAATCTCACAGATTATCTAAATACAGATGAATTTTTATTTTTTTTAAAAAAAAATAAAATTGTAGTTAGAAAAGATAATCTTCCTAGATTTGCAAATTTTCATAATATTAAAATGGCAAAAGGAATTCGGGAAGGTTCTGGAGGAACTGCACCAACGATTTTTAAAATCCCTAAAAGAGAAAAATTAGAAGAAATTAAATACGCTATGTCTTTAAGTAATAATAATGTATTGGGAAAGGAAAACGTTAAAAAGAAAGAAAATAAAATCTTAGAAATATTTGATAAAGCTGAAAGTAAGAAGGAATCAAAATCGTCTATAGCTGACAAAGTAACAAAATCTCTTAAATTACCTTGCAATAGGAAATTAGTTAGAAGAGTTTTAAATGAAAAAAGGTCTTCTAGATTAAGTAAATTATTATAAGTATAAAAAAAAAGATAAAGTTAATAGTTGAAAAACTAATTTTCAATTTATACATAATCAATATATCGAAAAATAAACTTAGAATATAAAAGGATAAATTATGCTTAAAGATTTTAAAGATGAAGATTTTGAAAGTAAAATAAAACAAGAAGATGTATCAGTAATTCAATTCTCCGCAACGTGGTGCGGGCCATGTAAGGCCTTGAAACCTGTGATGGATAAACTTTCTGAAGAATATAAAGACAAAGCTAGTTTTTGGATAACAGATATTGAAGATTCAGGAATTAACACCGGATCCAGTGCTGGGATTCGTGGCGTTCCCACAGTTATCGTATATAAGAAAGGGGTTGAAGTTAGTCGCAAAGTAGGTGGTGTACCTGAAAGTCATATGAAGCAGTTTTTGGATGAGAATATTTAATTTGAATTAAGTACCTCACCACAAAGATACAAGGATCCTGTTATACATATAATATCATTTACTTTTAATGGTATTGATTTGATAGCTTTTTCAATATTTGGCTGATATTTGACATCAGGATGACTTTTAAATTTTTCCTTTAATTTTAAGCCGTTGATGGCATTTATTTGATTGGGTATGTCTGTTGTAGTTATCGAAGAGATATTCTTAAAGTAACTAATATATTCTTCATGAAGTTTGTTAGCCATCATTCCAACTATGATGTGCTTGTTACAATCTAAGCTTTGAAGATATTCATTTAATGCTTTTGCTCCACCTTCATTATGACTTCCATCAATAATTAATCTATTATTTTTAACTAACTTCTTTAGTTTACCAGATTTAAGTTCTTGAAGTCTTGCCATACTAGAAATTTTCGTAATTCCTTTTTGAATATGTTGGTCTTTAATTCCAAGATCTAAAATTCTTAAAGTTGCAATTCCGGTTGATATATTTTCTAACTGGAACTGACCAAGAATATTAGGCATTGGTAGTTTTATTCCACCTAGCTTATCTTCATAATAAAAGAAATTATTCTCATTAACTGAGTAATTAAAGTCATCATTAAAAAATACTTTATTAGATGAGTTTTGAGAGATAGTTTTTTTAATACAATCCATTGTATTCTTAGTGCTTTGTTTAGCTACAATAATATTTGAATTTAAAAGTGTAGATGTTTTTTCAAATATAATTTTTTCAATAGTTTGCTCATCTTTTTTGAGCCAGTCGAGATGGTCTTTACTTATATGTGTCACTACGCTAGCAAGGTTTTTTTTCAGTATGTTGGTAGAATCTAATTTAAAAAAAAGTCCAGCCTCCACAAGATTAATATTATCTGGGTATTGAGCAGCTTTATAAAAATAACAAGCTGTTAAAATTTCAAAAAATGTAATGGGATTATTTTGATTGATTTTTTCTACTTCTTCAAATAAATCTGCTAATTCATCATCACTTAATTCCTCATTATTAAAGATAAATCTCTCATTTATTTTTAGAATATGAGGACTAGTGTAAACATTACACTTAAAATTAGCCTCTTTTAAAATTGAAAAGATTCCACTAATTGTGCTGAACTTGCCATTAGTACCAATTACAGAAATAACCTTAATCTTATCTTGAGGATTACCTAATTTTTTGCAAAGATCTTTAATACGACCTAAGCCTAGGCTAATTTTTTCTTTAGGATGCTTCTCTAGAAAGCGATTGAGAATTTTCTGAAGTTTCATTTTGTTCAGAATTTATAACAGAATTTTTCTTTAACAATATTTTTAAAACAGTCATTATTTTATCATTTATTTCTTTTCGGTGAAATTCTGCATCTAAAAATCCAGTTCTCATTAATTCCTGACTAGATTGAAAATTTTCTGGCAATTCTTCTCTAGTTTGATTTTTTACTATATGTTGACCTGCAAAACCAATCATCGTCGATTTTTCTGCAAAAGCTATATCGGAGACACCACAAAAACTCGCACTAATACCACCATAACATTTGTTAGTATAAATATTTATATAGGGTAGGTTATTTTTTTTAACTTCACTGACTCCTAAGACTGTCCGAGCCATACCTTGCAAACTCAAACCACTCTCAAACATGATTTGGCCGCCCCCTTCACTCCATGCCAACAACGGTGTTTTGTTTTCTATTGCAACATCACAGGCTTTTAGAATTGCTTCTGCGCTTTCTACACTTATAGCACCACCAATGAATGCACTGTTAATTGCAAAACTTGTAATCTTTATTCCATCTCTTTCTCCAAGCGCAACTAAAACACTACATCTTTGATTAGTAAGCTTTCTTGCAGAAGCTAATTTTTTTTTATAAACTCCACCAGGCCAACTCAAAGGGTCATCGGCTAACTTTGGTGTATCAATTTCTTCCCAATTATTTGCTCCATAAAAATGATCAAATCTTTGTCTTGGTGGGAAAGGATAATGTTTATCGCAGTTTGGACATGTATTTAATTCCTTTTCATTAAAAATAGATGATTTAAGTATTGGATTTGAACCACAGCATGGACTCATCCATTTAGAATTTTTTATCTCTTCTTTAGATGCTCTTTTTTTAATAGCAGTTTTTATTTTCTCTGCTTGGGTGATAATTCTAGTTATCCAATTTCCAACCATTTATTTTAATACCTCTGAAAAACTTTTTACTCTAATTCCAAAACTTTGTGTTAAATCTTGGGCATTTATATTGTCTTGAATATATTTCACAAAGGTTGAACCTACAATAATACCATTACAACCACTATTAGCCATTTTCTTAGCATCATCTGGGGTTTTGATACCAAAACCTGAGCAAATTGGAATATTTGTTAATTTTTTGATTCTTTTAACAAAATTTGTAACATCATTTTCATTCGCTGATTTAACACCTGTAACCCCACTTACATTCACTTGATATATAAACCCTGACGAAATTTTAACTATTTCCTCAAGCCTTTTATCATCTGTTGTTGGAGCAGCCAATTTTATTAATGACAGTCCGTTTTTATTCAACGCATCTCTAAGTTCATTTTCTTCTTTTAATTCATGTGGCGCATCAACTACTAGTACAGCATCTGCACCCGATTTTTTGATGTCTTGGACAAAATGTTTGATAGGATATTTGTATAAATTTGCGATATAACCCATCAAAACAATGCCTACATGATCGTTGTAATCTCTAATTTTTTTTACAAGCTGAATAGTATCTTTTAATGTAAAGCCGTTTTTTAACACATAATCATGGGCTAATTTTATTACTGGGCCTTCAGCACTTGCTTCTGAAGTACAGTAACCAATTTCAATTATAGAAACTCCATTATCTATAGCCTTTTTAACTAATTCAAAACAGGTGTCAGGATCTGGATAGCAACCTACAAAATAAGATACCAATTTAGTTTTTGGTTTTTCACTTTTAAATATATTTTCAAATCTTTTACTCAAAATCTTTACCAATGTGTTCTTGAATGGTGTCTAAATCTTTTTCACCTCTACCACATAAGGAAATACAAATTGTATAGTCTTTAGGTTTATTTTTTGCTTGCCTAAAAATTACTTCAGCAGCTGCTGCCATAGGTTCTAGAGCTGAACAAATTCCCTCTGTTCTAGCAATAATTTTATAAGCTTCTAGCATTTCGGTATCTGTTGCACTTGAGTAAGTAACCGCTTTCTGATCTTTTAAATAACTGTGCAATGGCCCAACAGAAAAATATGTAATTCCCGCCCCCAAACTCATACCTCCTAAAGATTTAGCTCCATCTTCAGTTTGTAACATATAAGTTTTCATCCCTTGCATGATCCCAGGAGTACCATTCGTTAAAGCAGCAGTTTCTGAGGCTTCTACTCCTATTTTTTTTACCTCAGGTTCATCTAAAAAATCATAAATAGCTCCTGCAAAATTACTACCTCCACCTACACAACCAACAATCATGCTTGGTATTTTACCCTCTTGTTCAATAGATTGTTCTCTTATTTCTTTACCAATTATACTTTGAGCGAAAGCAACAATTTTTGGAAATGGATTTGCTGAAACA
>CABZSY010000010.1 GCA_902528505.1 uncultured Pelagibacteraceae bacterium | reverse complement strand
ATCTTAGTAGACGATAAGGTTAATGAAAATATTGCATCTATTTACGAAAAAGAGGGTTCAGATTGTTGGTTTTCTGATGACCCACAAAGATTTTTAGGAAGCAAATACAAAGCCGAAGATTATGATAAATTGAGTGATATTGTTGAGGTTTGGTTTGATAGTGGGTCCACGCATTCGTTTGTACTTGAAAAAAGAGAAGACTTAAAGTGGCCAGCATCAATGTATTTAGAAGGATCAGATCAACATAGAGGCTGGTTTCATTCATCATTATTAGAATCATGTGGTACCAGAGGGAGAGCGCCATTTGAAAATATTTTGTCCCATGGATTTGTCGTAGACGGCAAAGGGTTAAAAATGTCAAAATCTTTAGGAAATGTAATTGCTCCAGAGGATATTTTGAAAAAATATGGTGCAGATATTTTGAGAATTTGGGTAGCATCATCAAACTATTCAGAGGATTTAAGAATAGATTATTCAATTCTTGACCAACATGCTGAGTCTTATAGAAAAATAAGAAATACATTTAGGTATTTACTTGGAAATATCAAAGATAATTTTCAAGAAGCTGATTTTGAAAAAGTAGATTTAAATGAATTGCCAGAATTGGAACAATTTATGTTACATAAATTGTATTCTTTAGATGTTGACTTTAAAAAATATTTTAAAAATTATGATTTTCATAATTTATATAAAGAGTTACTCAATTTTTGTACAGTAGATCTTTCAGCATTTTATTTCGATATAAGAAAAGATTCATTATATTGCGATCCGGTAGACTCAAAAAAAAGAAAGTCAACCATATTGTTGTTAAATATAATTTTGAATTCTTTATTAAAATGGTTTGCACCAATTTTATCTTTTACTACGGAGGAGATTTATAGATTATTATTTAAAGATAATAAAAGTATTCATTTAGAAAAATTTTTAGATTTCCCAAGATCTTTTGCAAATGAACAATTATATCGTAAATGGATAGATTTGATTAAAATTAGAAATATATGCAATATTAGCATAGAGGAAAAAAGAGCTAATAAAGAAATTGGATCTAGTTTAGAAGCAAACTTAAATATTCATCTGGATCAAAAATTAGAAGAAATTACAAAAAACATAGATTTTTCAGAATTATGTATAACATCAAAAGCTGAAATTTTTTTCAAGGAAAACTTAGAAACAAGTGCGCAAACTACTAAAGCAAAAGGAACAAAGTGCACCCTGTGTTGGAAAATTAGTGAAAATGCTTGTGACAGAGCTCATTGTCCTAAAAATACTTAATGAGCATACTTAACAATAGTAAAACTTTTTATATTAATTTAATAATTATTTTCTTAATTTTTAGTTTAGATAGATTAACAAAAATATATGTAATTTATCTAGATAAAATAAATAGTGGTTCTGATATATTTTCATCAAAATTTTTGAATTTATATTTGATTTGGAATGAGGGTATAGCCTTTGGTCTCTTCTCATTTGATGAAAATAATTTATATAATTTTTTAACGCTCATTATTTTAATAATTATAATTGTTATTCTGTATATGATTTCTAAAAGTAGCGGATTTAAAAAATATTCACTTTTATTGATTTTCGGAGGAGCCTTAGGCAATGTTTTTGATAGAATAATTTATAGAGCAGTTCCAGACTTTATTGATTTTCATATTGGAAATTTCCATTGGTTCATCTTTAATGTGGCCGATATATTTATAACATTTGGTGTAATTTTTATGATATTTTTAGAATTAACTGTTAAAAAACAATTATAAATTATGAAATATTTTAAAATCCCATTCTATATATCCTTAGGTCTATTAATTTTTTCCTGTGGTACTATTAAAGATGGATTTACTAACCAAAAAAAAAATAGCAGTGATGAATTTTTAGTTGAAAAAAAATCGCCGTTAGTGATGCCTCCTGAATTTAATGAATTGCCTAAACCAAGTAACGAAATTAGTCAAAATAATATAGAAGATAATAAAATAGAAAAATTACTAAACAGTAGTGATAAAAATAAAATATCAGAAACATCTGGAGATAATCTTAACTTGGAGCAATCATTGTTAGAAAAAATTAAAAACAATTGATGATTACAGAGCGTATTAGTTTTACAAATTTTAAAAAAAGAAAAACCTCTAACAAAATAAGAAATAAATTAATACTATTAACAAAACATGGAAATGAAATTATTAGATCTTTAAGCAAAGAATATAATGATAGTTTTTCATCACGACAGATAAAAAAATATAAAAAAAATCCAAATATTCGAATTATTGGAATGGGAGGCTCGTCTCTTGGAGCTCAGGCAATTTACGATTTTTTAAAACATAAAATAAAGAAAAATTTTGAATTTATAGATAATCTAAAAGCTATTCAAAGAAAAAATATAAATAAAAAATATTTAAACTTAATTATTTCTAAATCTGGAAATACGATTGAAACAATTGTTAACTTAAATATACTAATTAAAAACCGAGATAAGAATATTTTTGTTACTGAAAATAAAAAAAGCTATCTTTTTATTTTAGCTGAGAGGTTGAAAGCAGAAATAATCAATCATAACAATTATATTGGTGGCAGATATTCAGTATTATCAGAGGTAGGTATGCTACCAGCAGATTTAATGGGCTTAAATGTTAAACATTTTAGACAATTTAATTCGTTAATCAAAAATAAAAAATTTATTAATGCTTTGATTAATAATGTTAATTCTACACTTAACTTGGTTAAAAATAAAAAATTTAATTCTGTAATAATAAATTATGATGAGAAATCAGAAAATATCTTTAAGTGGTATCAGCAATTAATTGCCGAAAGTTTAGGAAAGAAAAAAAAAGGAATAATGCCAATAGTTTCTACCATGCCAAGAGACAATCATAGTGTAATGCAACTTTATTTAGATGGGTTTCAAAATAATTTTTTTACATTTTTTTACGTACATAGTTCTAAATCTGACAAGATAAACAATAGTTTTATTTTACCGTCTCACAAATTTTTAAAAAATAAAAATTTATCTAACATTATTTATGCTCAAAAAAAAGCTACAGAAAATACTTTTATCAAAAAGAAGATTCCATTTAGGAGTTTTGAAATTAAAAAGAGAGATGAGAAGTCATTGGGTGAATTGTTTACATTTTTTATGTTAGAAACAATTTTGATAGGTAAATGTTTAAATATAAATCCTTATGATCAGCCTGCTGTTGAGCTTATTAAGAAAGAAACAAAAAGAATTTTAATTTGAGTTCGATAAAAAAATTATCTTTGATATTCCATATTTTTTTTCTTCAATTATTTTAAAACTATTTGGAAAAATATCTTTTTGGTTTTTGTGTCTGTGAAGAATGATAATTCCTGAGGGTTTAAGTATTTTAAAATCTTTTATCATTAACAAAATTTTATTAAAATTTTTATCTTTATAGGGAGGGTCAAGAAAAATAATATCAAATTTATACTTTAAGTTTGGCACACATTTATTATCATAAATATCCGTATTTATAATTTCGTGGTTATCTATTAATTTTAAACTTAATAAATTTTCTCTTAAAACAGGTAAAACTCTAAAATAATTCTCAATAAATATTACCTTTTTGACACCTCTTGATAAACATTCAATGCCAAAAGAACCAACCCCAGAAAATAAATCTAATACGTAGGCATTATCTAGTTTAATTTCAAATTTCTTAGTGTGGTTTATTACGTTAAAAATTGATTCCTTAGTTAAGTCTTTTAAAGGTCTTGTTGTTTTATCTTTTGGACTTAAAATTTTTTTTCCTTTAAACTTACCTGCAATTATTCTCATTAATCAATAACTCTGTATCCAATATCTTTTCTATAAAATCCATTAGACCAATTTAAATTATCTAAATTTTTTAAAATATTTTTTCTTGCTTTAGAAAAATTATCCGATAAAGAAACAAAATTTAAAACTCTACCACCATTTGAAAAAATTTTATCTCCTATTTTTATTGTGCCAGCATGAAATAAAAATTCATTATCATTAAGCATAATTTTATTAATGTTGGAAATTTCAACATTTTTATTAAATTTATCAGGGTATCCTTTAGAGCAAACAACAATACACAAACTTTTTTTTTCATACCATTCAATATTTAATTCACCTAGTTTACTATTGCAGCAAGCTATAAGAATTTCAGTTAAATCTGTTTTTAATTTAGGTAATATGGTTTGGCATTCTGGGTCTCCCATTCTTACATTATATTCAATAAGATACGGCTCTTTATTCACAATCATTAATCCTGTATAGAGAAAACCTTTGTATTGACTGCCAAGCTCTGCCAAACCATCCAGAGTTGGTTTTATAATTTTATCAATTATTTTTACTTGTAAATCCCCTGTTATCAATCTGGAAGGTGAGTAAGCGCCCATACCTCCTGTATTTTTTCCCTTATCTCCTTCTAAAACTCTTTTATGATCTTGAGCAGTTCCAAAGGTTTTAAAAGTAATTCCATCATGAATGGTAAAAAAACTCATTTCTTCACCTTTTAAAAATTCTTCTATTAATACATTTTTAGCCTTACCAAATTTTCCATCAAAAATTTCATTGATTGCTGAAACAGCTTGATTTTCATCATTACAAATATAAACGCCTTTACCAGATGCAAGATTATCAGCTTTAACTACCGTTGGATAATTCGAGTTAATTATAAATTCCTTTGCATCATTTCTATTTTGAAATATTCCAAATTTTGCAGTTGGAATATTAAATTTTTCACAAAGTTTTTTTGTAAATATTTTTGATCCCTCTAGTTGAGAGGATATTTTGTTAGGGCCAAAAACATTAATTTTATATTCTTCTAAATAATCTACTAACCCTTCTACCAGGGGTTTTTCAGGCCCAATTACGACTAAATCAATCTTTTCTCTCAAAATAAAATTTTTAAGATTTTCAAAATCATCTAAATCAATTTTAATATTTTCAGCAATGTTCTCTGTACCTGCGTTTCCTGGAATACAAAATAATTTATCTAATTTGCTTGATTTTTTTATACTTTGACAGATGGAATGTTCTCTTCCACCACTTCCTATTATTCCAACTTTCATATAAAACTGTATAAACTAAAAATGAGTAAAAAATTAGCAAAAATAAAATATTTGCCCAATAATTTTCAAATTATTGAGGCTGGCGATTATGTAGAGTGTGCAGTCTCTGGAAAGAAAATAAAAATTGAAAAGCTCACATACTGGAATGTAGAATTGCAAGAAGCATATTTTTCATATGAAGAAGCTTTTATAAAAAGAGAAAAAATTAATAAATAAGTGTATTTATTTCCAACGATTGTGCGACCAAATCCAATTTTCAGGCTTTTTCAAAATCATCAACTCAAGTATTTTATTTAGTTCATCAGTTACATGCTTAATAGAGTCGTCGTTTGAAAATAAAATAGGATTACTAACAGTTATTTTGAAATTAATACTCTTTTTACGTTCAATAAAGACCGGGACAACTGGAATATTAAATTTTTTAACTAATTGTGCAGGTATAGTAGTCGTAAATGCCTTCTCATTAAAAAAATTAGACAAAACGCCTTCTGATAATCTTTGATCTATCATAAGAGCAGTCGAAAAATTTTTTTTCTTCAAAACAATTAATTGTTTTAATCCACCAACCCCCTTTTTTATTTGGTATTTGCAAATGTATTTTTTTCTAATTTTTTCCATAATTTTATTTAAAAAAATATTATTTAATGGTCTATATATTGCAGATAATTTGATTCCTACCTTTTCTAGGTACATTGCCATTAATTCAAAATTACTGAAATGTCCTGAAATGAAGACTACTTGTTGATTAGATTTTATAATTTCGTTAATAATTTCTTGTCCTTCAACTTCTATCTTTGAAGAAAGTTTACCAGATCTGAAATCTTTCATGAAAACATATTCTGCAAAAACCCTACCATAATTATTCCACATTGATTGCTCTATTTTTTTTAATTTTTCAGGATTACTTTCTGGAAACGCTCTTTTAATATTTTTATGGATTAATTCTTTTGATCTAAACAAAGGTCCAATTGTTTCAAATAATTTACCACTTATTTTTGATGACAAGTTGGGTCCTAAAATTTTAAATATAAGAAAACAAACAGAAGCTAAAAAAAATTGTAATAAATATTTGGGATATTTCATTTTAAATTATAGAGTTAATTAATTTTTCTTCGTCTATTATTTTTAATTCAGATTTTAGTATTTTAATTTTATTTAAATTAATATTTTCTAATCTTTGATAATCTTTTTCTGTCGTAATTATATCACACTTCAAGTTATCTGCTTCTTTTAAAATATTATCTATATCTTTTTTTTTATAAGTGTAATGATCAGGAAATTCTATTTCTTTTGAAATTTTTAATCCATTATTTTTAATCATAGATACAAACGTTTTATGATTACCAATGCCTGAAAATACTAAATATTTATTATTTATTTTAAAATTTTCTAAATTAGTTGGTACATATTTGCCTATATGAACAGTGATGTTTGAATTAATTTTTAGTATTTCTCTTTTAAGATTTTCAATATCTTCCAAATTTCCATTTAAAAACAAATGGTTATATTTTTTTAAATTACTAATATTTTCTCTCAATGGACCCGATGGAATTGTCATCCCATTCCCTATCCAATTAATATTATTAAAGCAGACAAAACTTAAATTAAAAAAAATTGTTTGATCTTGAAGACCGTCATCTAAAATTGCATAATCATAATTTTCTTTTTCAGCTTGCTTGATAGCATCAATTCTATTGGATGATAAAAATAGTTTACCATTATTCTGTAAAATTTTCTGCTCATCTAATTGATTTTTATAAAATTTTTTTACAAAACATGATTTTAAATTTCTATCTCTTAAAATATTATTTATTGCAATACTTAATGAGGTTTTTCCTGTACCCCCTAGATAAATATTACCCACACAAATTGTTTTAATTTTAAATTTTTTTTTGCTAGGCCTGTTAAACACAAAGTTTATTAAAATAATCGTTAGTGATATTGGATATATTAGATACGCAATAAAATTTGGTCTTTTATAATCCCAAAACTTAGGTTTTTTTAAATTCATCAAAAATAATGTTATCTAGTTCTTTTATAGTTTTTTTTAAAATATTTTCTCCAATATTCTTAATTCTATTACCGATAATTTTATTTTTTTTAAATATTATCGAAGATGCTAGTTGTTTAGATGTAAAAATTTTTTTTGATATTCTATAATTCTTTAGTAACTTATACACATCTTTAAAATTGTCTACGTTTGGACCGTGTAATATTTTAGCTCCAAATCTTGCAGCTTCCAAAGGATTTTGTCCACCTCTTTTGATAATTGAACCTCCTAGAAAAACTGTAGAAGCAATTTTGTGAAATTTTTTTGTTTCACCAAATGTATCAACAATATATATGTCAGTTCCTTTTAAACTTTTTAACCTTGAGCTATGATATGAAACATTAAGACCAAGTTTTTTCATCTTATTAATTATATCCTGTGACCTATCAACGTGCCTTGGAATTATAATTGTCATTAAATTTCTTATTTTTCTCTTAAGCTCAATGTGTGCCTTTGCACAGAACAATTCCTCATTTTCATGAGTGCTGGACGCAATCCATATTTGTTTTCCTTTAAATTCATTTTTTAATTTATCATCTATTTTTTCCAAATTCTCATCGTAATTTTCAGCAAATTTTATATTTCCTATATGTTTTATTTTATTAATTTTGAGTTTTTTTAAATGTTTTTTTGTCTCAAGATTTTGAGGATAAGCTATTGTGATATTTTTAAAAATAGATTTACTAAAATCTTCAAATATCATCCACTTATTAAATGTTTTTTTTGTTAATCTAGCATTTAGCAAGATTAATGGAATTTTTTGTCTGTTAATATTTTTAAACATACACGGCCAAATTTCTGAATCTATAAAAATAGCTACAGATGGGTTCCAAAATTTTAAAAATTTACTTGTAAAAAAAAAATTATCGATGGGATAAAATTGATGAATTGTTTTTTTCAAGTTTAAATTTTTTACAACTTTTGAGGAACTTAGTGTGCTAGATGTAATAAGTATCTGTTTAACATTTTTATTTTTTTCATATTTTTTTACAAGTGGAATAACACTTAGTATTTCACCAACACTTGCACCATGAAACCATATAAGTTTTCCTTTAATTTTTTTTTCGGTTGCAAAACTAAATTTTTCAACAAACCTTTTTTTGTCCTCTTTATTCTTAAAAAGTCTGAATAGTATTATAAATGGAGATAATGTTAAAATTAAAAAAATAATTATTTGGTAAAAAAAAAACATTTTTATTTTTGTATCTGTTTTTCATAAAAACTTCTATATAGCTCAGAATTATTCATGAGCTCATTATGATTTCCATCACCTATTATATTTCCATTATCTATTATATATATTTTGTTAGAATTTAAAATCGTTGACAACCGATGTGCTATTACTACTGTTGTTTTGTCTTTGGTTAAAATTTTCAAAGCTTCTTGAATTTTAGTCTCAGTCTCCGAGTCTAATGATGAGGTTGCTTCATCCAATAGTATTATTGAGCTTTTTTTCATCATTGCTCTGGCAATAGATAACCTTTGCTTTTCTCCACCTGATAATCTGACACCATTTTCACCAATTAATGTCTCGTATTTATCTGGTAGTTTATCAATAAATTCCTCACAAAATGATAATTTTGCTGCTTTAAATACCTCTTCGTCCGTTGCATCATCTTTAGCGTATTTAATATTATTTTTAATAGTATCATCAAACAAAGTTGTTTCTTGACTAACCATTGAAATTTGCGCTCTTAATGATTTAATGGTTGCTTCGTATATGGATTTATCATCAATAATAATATCACCTGACTGTAAATCATAAAATCTTGGAATTAGATTCATTATAGTAGACTTCCCTGATCCGCTATGACCAACTAAAGAAGTCATTTTTCCACCTTTAAATTCTAAATTTATGGATTTAAGTGTTTTGCCTTCTTCAATATCGTATGCAAAATTAGCATCAATGAATTTGATATTAGAATTTTTTATTTCAATTGGCTTAGCACTTGCAGAGTCATTAATACTATTTTTTTGATCTATAATAGGTAGAATTCTAGATGCTGCAGAAAGACCCTGATTCAAAACCATTGTAAGTGTAGATAAGGATCTTACTGGTTGATACGCTAACATCATTGCAGCAAGAAAAGAAAAGAAGTTGTTAATTTCAAGTTCTCCTTTTGACATTAATATACCAGAGTAAAAAATTAAAATTGCAATCATTATTCCCGTCAAAGTTTCCATTATTGGTGACATCCTTACAAAAACAGTTTGTATTTTTTGATTTTTTTCTTTCAACTCTGTCAAATAATTCTCAGCCCGTTTTTTTTCATACTCCTCTTTTTGGAAAATTTTAATTAATTTATGGTTTTTAAAAAGCTCAACCAAATAAGTTGTTAAGAAACCAGACTTTTGCTGCGCTTCAGTTGTAACTTTGCCAATTCTCTTACCTAAAGTTTTTGCAAAAGTACTTGCCAATGGTATCATTACAATTGATATAAGAGCTAATTTCCAATTCTGTAAAAACATTACAAATAGTAAGCAAATTAATGTTAATGAATCTTTAAATAAAGCTAGTATTGCTGTACTTAGTAAATTTGTAATATGTGTTACATCATATGTAAGGTTGGAAATAAATTTACCTGAATGTTTTTTATCAATTATTTGTGTATCTGTTCCTACTAAATTATCAACCATATCATATTGAAGCTTTTTCTTTATTGACTCTCCAACACCAATCATAGTTGCTTTAGCAAAATATAAAGAGAGACCTTTTGTGGCAAAAGCAATTATTATCATAAGTGGAATAAAAATTAGCAGGGATTGATCTTTCTCGATAAATAGTTTTTTTATTGCCGGATCTAAAAGCCAAGCTATTCCAGATGTACTTCCTGCAACTAATATAGAAAAAAAACCTGAGAAAATTATTTTATCTAAATATTTTTTTGAATAATCTTTATATAATCTTTTGTATATCTCAGTTTTATTCATTATAAATTTTTTACAATAAGAATATTAAGAAAAACTATTAATCCAAATAAATTATTACTTTTAAATACTTTTAAACAGCTAGAAGGATCGTTTAATTTGAAAGTTTTAATTTGATAAATAAACAAATGAACAAAAGGAATTAAAGATAACAAGTAATAACTAGTATGTAATTCCATTTTATATCCACCAAAAATAAGTAAAATTAATACAAAAGCATAACACATGAATAAAAACTTTTTTTCTTTCCCTTTAAATTTTATTGAAGTTGATTTAAGCCCTATTATTTCGTCATCTTTGATGTCTTGATACCCGTAAATAGTGTCATAGCCCAGTGTCCAAAATATGGCTCCTAAATAAAAAATCATTGGCACAATACTTATTTCTCCTTTAATTGCAGTCCAACCAAGGATTAAACCATAATTAAAAGTGATACCTAAAAATAATTGCGGCCAATAAGTGAACCGTTTCATTAAAGGATAGGTAAAAGCAAGAGGCATAGAGCCAAGCGCAAGAATTATAGTAAATAAATTAAAATTTAGCAAAACAAAGAGTGCCAACAAACACAGTGTGAAAGCATATAAAACAGCAATCTTAATTGAAATTTTGCCAGAGGCAATAGGACGATTTTTAGTACGGAATACTTTAGCATCAAATTCTTTATCCAAGATGTCGTTCACTATACACCCTGCTGACCTCATAAATACTGAACCCAAAAAAAAGAGAATTAAGTAAAAAAAATAATTATTTAAATTGGATGAAAAATCATATGCCAAAGTTAATCCCCAAGCACATGGCCAGAATAAAAGCATAAAACCAATTGGTTTTTTTAATCGTATAAGTTCGATAAATAAGTTTAATTGGTTCATAATTTACTTGTAAATAACAAAGCCTAGTTTCATAATCAAATTGATTCGTATGAATATAGATTATACCGTTACAGCATTAATGTTTCCCGCGATACCTTTGTTAATGGGTGTTTATAGTAATAGGTTTCATACCTTAAGTGCTCTTATTAGAAAAATTCATGATGCTCATGTCTTTGAAAAACACACCCCACCTGAATGGAAAGCTCAATTTATTAATCTTAACAAAAGAATAAGCCTCTTAAAATTTTCAATGGTATTTGCTGCCTTTGGCTTTTTATTTAATATGTTAACTGTTTTTGGATTATATTTAAGTGAAATATTTATAGCCAGAATTATTTTTGGATCATGTTGTTTATCAATGATTGTATCTATAATTTTTTTTATAGTTGAAATTCAAGTCTCCACTAATGCTCTAAAACTTCATATGTCTGATATGGATATATATGAATAAAATATTTGGTTAAGGTATTATAACAGCTGGCCCTGTAAGCAATCTACCCTCTAAGTCCTCGTGAGCTTGTTTAACCTCGTCAAGTGAATATTTTTTTGAAATTTCTATTTTAAACTTACCAGACAGAACAGCATCGAAAACTTTTTTAGCCGACTCTAATAATTCTTCTCTCTTAATAGTGTAATGAGCAATGGAAGGTCGTGTAAAAAACAAGCCCTTAGCATTAATATGTTTTTTTACATCAATAGTATCGACATAACCAGAAGCATTACCAAAAGCTACCATCATGCCTCTGATTTTAAGCACTTCAATTGAACCTTCAAAAGTTTTTAAACCTACACCATCATACACAACGTCAATTCCATTTTTTCCATTAATTTTTTCAACTTCCTCTGCGAAGTTTTTATCGGTGTAGTTTATTACATGATGACAACCATTTTTCTTTGCTATTTCTTCTTTTTCTTTAGAACCAACAGTACCAATAATTTCTGCACCAATTGAATTGGCCCATGGACACAAAATTTGTCCTAGTGCTCCAGCAGCCGCATGATAAAGAATTTTGTCTCCTTTTTTTAGGTGATACGCTCTATGCAATAAATATTCTGCAGTAATTCCTTTTAATGTAATGCATGATGCTACCTCATCCGAAACACCATCTGGAACCGGAACGAGTTTATTTTCTGGCATAATATGTTTTTCTGAATATGCACCAATAGGCATAGATGCGTGAGAAACTCTATCTCCAACTTTAAATAAAGTAACTTCAGGGCCAACTTCTTCGATAACACCACATGCTTCAAGGCCGATCCCACTTGGAAGTGGAATGGGGTAGAGCCCTGTTCGGTGATAAGTATCAATATAATTTATCCCAATAGATAAGTTTTTAATTAAGACTTCATTAGCTTTAGGTTTGCCTATCTCAACATTTTCAATTTTCAATACATCAGGACTTCCAAATTTTTCAATTTTTACAGCTTTCATAATTTATTTTACGAATGTACCATTATGATAATCTTGAACAGCTTGCAAGATTTCTGCCTTGGTATTCATAACGAAAGGACCACCTCTTGCTATTTGTTCATTAATGGGCTTTCCAGAAATTACTAAGAACTTAGAATTTGATTTAGCTTTTACTTTTAAATCTTCACCTTGAGTTAATAGTATTAAAGTACTATCTTTAATATTGTCGTGTTTATTTTTGCCAATTTCAATTTCACCGTTAATAAGATAAATAAAAGTGTTATGAGCCGAAGGTATTTTAAAGTTAAATAATTTATCTTTATCTAATTCAACATCAAAATATATAGGCTCAACATTGTGACCTTTGACAGGGCCTTCAGCATTTTCAAACTTTCCAGCTATAATTTTAACTTTTTTATCATCGTCTTTATGAACACTCATTTTATCTGCATCAATATAAATGTAATCAGGTTTGGTCATTTTTAATTTTGCTGGCATATTTATCCAAAGCTGAAAACCATGAAGAATGCCATCGGACATTGCAGGCATTTCAGAGTGAATAATTCCGCTACCAGTCTTCATCCACTGAACATCTCCAGATTTCATTCTACCTTTTGACCCAGTACTATCCTCATGCTCAAATTCTCCTTGAAGCATATAGGTAACTGTTTCTATCCCTCTATGAGGATGTGGAGGGAACCCTCCAATGTAATCATCTTTATTATCTGAACCAAATTCATCTAACATCAAAAAAGGATCAAAGTAATTTGGTTCTACACCAATACTTCTTTTTAATTTAACACCAGCACCATCAGATGCTAGCATTGGCTTTATAATTTGATTTACTTCAATATTCTTCATAGAAAACGATATATAAATTTTTTTATATTATATCAAGTAGCTCTCCAAGCTGTTTAATTTGATATTTTGGCAAATAATCAAGTTTGTCAAAAATACTATTATTTCTATTAACCCATAAAGAATTATAACCATAATTTCCACCACCAGATACGTCCCAAGTATTTGCACTTAGAAAAGCAACTTCATTTTTTTGAATTTGATATTTATTTATTGGCATATCATAAACTTTGGAATCTGGTTTATAAATTCCAACTTGTTCAATCGAAAAAATATCGTCAAATAAATTTTCTAACTTGTTACTTTTAACTAATTTATCTAGAAGAGAAGGAGTTCCATTTGAAAGAATGGCTAGTTTAAAATTTTTTTCTTTTAATTTTGTTAAAACTTTATGAACCTCTTTATATGGGGAAAGAATTTTATATAGATCTAATAGTTCGTTTTTCATCATAGGATCTATTTTGTAAGTTTTGATAGATTTATCTAAGCTATCTTCTGTAATTTGCCAAAAGTCTTTATGTCTTTTCATCAAACTTCTAAGCCAAGTGTACTCTAGCTGAGTAGTTCTCCAAAAGTTTGCAAAGCCTTCCCACTTATCACCAATTTTATCTTTACATTTTTCTGCTGCTGAATTGACATCAAATAGAGTCCCATATGCATCAAAAATTATTGCTTTAATATTTTTCATAAACTAATTTATCTATATGAGTAACATTAGATTATATTTTCCAAAAAGTTTATCTATTAATTTATTAGACAATCTTGATAAATCTCAATCACATTATTTGTCAAAAGTTATGAGAATTAAAGAGAAAGAAGTTTTTTCTTTATTTAATAGTAGTGGAGAATGGGAAGCTAAAATTTTAAATATTTCAAAAAGTTTTGTTGAATTTAAAATTACCAAACAATTAAGACAAAAGGAAAATTTTAAAGAATTGTGGTTAGCCTTTTCTCCAATTAAATCAAACTACTTTAACTTTATGATTCAAAAAGCAACAGAATTAGGAATTACCAAATTTTTACCTATTATTTTTGATAGAACAATTGTTAGAAAGATAAATAAAGAAAGATTAAAAAAAGTGGTAATAGAAGCAGCAGAACAATCTAATAGAATTCAAGTTCCAAATATTGAAGACTCACAAAATCTTAAAGATTTTTTGGATAAGTGTGATGTCGATTTGATTTTCACAGATCTTAATTCAAATAATAATAAAGTAGATGTAAAAAAACTTACTAGCAAGCCAACCTGTATCGTTGTAGGTCCTGAAGGAGACTTTTCTGAGAGCGAAAGAGACGAAATTCTGTCATACAAAGGTGTTCAGGCTATAAAAATTAATGAAAACATCCTAAGATCTGAAACAGCTGTAATTTCTGCCATATCGATCATAAATTACTCCATTAATTGATATTTTGTCGCGAAAAGTAAAGTGTAATTTTTCTAAAGAGGATTTATATAGTGTTTAAAAATGAATAAATTTTTATTTATAATCTTAGCAGCTTTAACAGCTTCTCATGCGTTAGCTGATCAACCAAAAGACTGGCAATTAGGTTTTCAAAATGCAGCATCTGAAACGATGAGAGATATTGTAAATTTCCATGACAACCTTTTACTTCCAATAATTATTGCAATAAGTGTATTTGTTTTATTCTTAATGGTTTATGCCTGTATAAGATTTAGAGCATCAGCAAATCCAGTTCCTTCAAAAAGAACTCATAATGTTGCAGTTGAAGTTTTATGGACATTAATTCCATGCTTAATTTTAATTGTAATGGCTGTGCCTTCATTTAAAATTTTATATAAACAAGACACTATTCCTAAAGCAGAAGTTACAGTTAAGGCTGTAGGTTACCAATGGTACTGGGGCTATGAATATCCAGATGAAAACATAATTTTTGAGTCTTACATGATCGAAGATAAAGACTTAAAAGAGAACCAACCTAGGTTATTAGCAGTGGATAACGAATTAGTTGTGCCGGTAAACAAAGTCGTTAAGGTACTAATTACTGCAAACGATGTACTACATGCTTGGGCATTACCAGCTTTCGGAGTTAAAAGAGATGCTGTGCCAGGTAGAATTAATGAAACTTGGTTTAAAGCTGAAAAAGTTGGAACTTATTATGGTCAATGTTCTGAACTTTGTGGAATAAAACATGCATTTATGCCTATAACAGTAAGAGTTGTTTCTGAAGAAGAATATAATGAGTGGCTTATGGATGCTAAAGTAAAATTTGCAAAAGAAGTAATTGAAGAAGACGAATTTAAAAAACTAGTGAGTAAATAATTATGT
The DNA here is from genome assembly GCA_902528505.1 of uncultured Pelagibacteraceae bacterium. Lineage (GTDB taxonomy): Bacteria > Pseudomonadota > Alphaproteobacteria > Pelagibacterales > Pelagibacteraceae > Pelagibacter. The sequence goes on along the minus strand of CABZSY010000010.1, from coordinate 7,626 downwards.
ATACACAGACCGCATCACACGACGATCATACACCTACTGGTTGGAAGCGTTGGGCTTATTCAACAAACCACAAAGATATTGGAACAATGTATTTGATATTTGCAATTATTGCAGGCGTAATCGGAACAGCATTTTCTGTTTTAATGAGAATGGAATTAATGCACCCAGGAGACGGTATCTTAGGAGGTAATTATCATTTATATAATGTTTTAGTAACTGGCCATGGTTTGATTATGATTTTTTTCATGGTGATGCCAGCTATGATTGGTGGTTTTGGAAATTGGTTTGTGCCGATTATGATTGGTGCACCGGATATGGCGTTTCCAAGAATGAACAATATTTCATTTTGGTTATTACCTACATCATTTATTTTATTAATTATGTCTATTTTTATGGACGGGCCTCCAGGTCAAACAGGAGTTGGAGGTGGTTGGACCATTTATCCTCCTTTATCATCTTCCGCTGGACAACCAGGTCCTGCAATGGATTTTGCAATCCTAAGTTTACACCTAGCGGGTGCTTCATCAATTTTAGGAGCGGTAAATTTTATTACAACTATTTTGAACATGAGAACTCCAGGAATGACTTTACATAAAATGCCATTATTTGCTTGGTCAATTTTAGTTACAGCTTTTTTACTTTTGTTATCTTTACCAGTTTTAGCTGGAGCAATTACAATGCTTCTAACAGATAGAAATTTTGGAACAGCTTTTTTTGATGCACAAACTGGTGGAGACCCGGTTTTATTCCAACATTTATTTTGGTTTTTTGGTCACCCTGAAGTATATATTTTAATTTTGCCTGGTTTTGGAATGATAAGTCATATTGTTTCAACGTTTTCTAAAAAACCTGTATTTGGATATTTGGGCATGGCTTATGCTATGGTTGCAATTGGAATTGTTGGTTTTGTTGTATGGGCTCATCATATGTATACAGTTGGTTTAAGCACAGACACTAAAGCTTACTTTTTAGCAGCAACAATGATTATCGCGGTTCCTACAGGAATTAAAATATTTTCATGGATTGCTACGATGTGGGGAGGATCTATCTCCTTTAAGACGCCAATGGTATGGGCATTAGGTTTTATATTTTTATTTACAGTAGGTGGAGTTACGGGTGTTGTTCTTGCTAACGCAGGTGTAGATACAGCAATGCATGATACTTATTATGTCGTTGCACACTTTCACTATGTTTTATCTTTAGGTGCAGTTTTTGCAATATTTGCAGGTTTCTATTATTGGTTTGGAAAGATGTCTGGATATGAATATTCAGAATGGATGGGTCAATTACATTTCTGGTTAACTTTTATTGGTGTCAATTTAGTATTTTTTCCTCAGCACTTTTTAGGTCTTGCTGGAATGCCAAGAAGATACGCTGACTACCCTGATGCTTTTGCAGGATGGAATTATATATCATCGATAGGATCATATATTTCAGTTCTTGGATTAGTGGTATTTTTTGCAAATTTAATTTATGCATTTTCAAAGAAAAAAGCTGCAGCCCAAAACCCTTGGGGAGAGGGAGCTACAACTTTAGAGTGGACTGTACCATCACCACCGAATTTTCATACTTTTGAAGAATTGCCGAAATTTGAAGATGATGAAAGTGTTGAAAAATCAATAAGTTAATTTTTTAACTTATATTTTTTAAACAGAAAATTAATGATTAAGTATAAAATAAAAAACAGAAATTTAAGTCAGGAAGACGTTTTTAATTTATCTGAATTATTTAAACTAATGAAGCCAAGAGTAATGTCATTAGTTATTTTTACTTGTGCTGTTGGATTGTTAATGGCGCCAAATGTTGTTCCCACAAAAGATGCAATTATTGGAATAATTTTAGTTTCAATAGGTGCAGGCGCAGCAGGTGCACTTAATATGTGGTATGAATCTGATTTGGATGCGTTAATGTCTAGAACTTGTTTAAGGCCAATTCCAACTGGAAAAGTAAACAAAAATCAGGCACTGGTCTTCGGTATTACGTTATCAATATTTTCTGTAATAGCGTTAGATTATTTTGCGAACAGAATATCAGCCAGTTTATTGCTATCTACGATCTTATTTTATGTTTTTGTCTATACAATATGGCTGAAGAGAAAAACTCCTCAAAATATAGTAATAGGAGGTGCGGCTGGAGCTTTGCCACCTGTAATTGGTTGGACAATTGCTACAAATTCACTTTCATTAGAGCCAATAACATTTTTTCTAATAATCTTTTTTTGGACTCCATCTCATTTCTGGGCTTTAAGCCTATATAAATCTGATGATTATAAAAGAGCAAAAATTCCAATGCTACCATTAACTAATGGAGTAGAAAGTACAAAGTTAAATATATTAATTTATTCATTATTAATGTTGCCGGTAATTGTCTTGCCGTATGCTATTGGTTTTGTAAGTCTAGTTTTTTTACTACCATCATTAATTTTAACACTTTACTATAACTTTTTATGTTTGGAACTTTACAAATTTAAAAAAAATAAATTTAACTCAAAGAAAGCAAAAACTATTTTTGGATATTCAATTTTATATTTATTTCTGATATTTGTTCTTTTTTTGATTGATAAAATTTTATGATGACACCTGATAAAAAAACTAAAAAAAAGAATATTTTAACTGCTGTAGCAATTTTGGCTTTTATGGTTTTCTTGTTTGTGTTTACATTATATAACGTTGGAGTTTTTGATAGACAGATATGATGAAGAAAAAAACGCTAACTCCAATACTACTTGCTGGAATATTCTGCTTAATGCTTGGCCTGTCTTTTGCTGCTGTACCACTTTATGATTTATTTTGTAGAGTGACCGGTTTTGGAGGAACAACACAAGTTTCTAAAGAACCACCAAAAATGGTTTTGGATAAAATTATAAGTGTTAGATTTGATACTAATGTAAATAATCTTACCTGGGATTTTAAAGCAAAATCTAATGTGATGGATGTTAAAGTTGGTCAAGTTAACAAAATAGAATTTGAAGTAGAAAATTACGGTGATGACACCACTTATGGAGTTGCTAGCTTTAACGTTTCACCATCAAGTTTCGGAAAATACTATAGTAAATTAGGTTGTTTTTGTTTTGAAAAGCAGGAGCTGAAAGCTGGAGAAAAAGCAACTTATGTTATGACTTTTTATTTAGACCCTGAACTTGTAAATGATCCAACTGTAAAAAATTTACAGGATGTAACTATGTCGTATACTTTTTTCTCGACAGATTACTATAAACAATCATAATCACAAAAAATGTCAGCTGAAAAAAAACACGACTATCATTTAGTAGACCCAAGTCCTTGGCCTATCTATGTATCCTTTTCATGCTTAGTATTAGCCATAGGTACAATTTTTTATATGCATAATGACGTTTCATGGGGAATGTATCTTGGATTAGCATTAGTTATTTATGGAGCCTATATGTGGTTCAGAGATGTAGTGATTGAAGCAGAACATCAAGGACATCATACACCCGTTGTACAAATTCATCACCGTTATGGAATGACATTATTTATCGCATCAGAAGTAATGTTCTTTGTTGCCTGGTTCTGGGCATATTTTGATATCAGTTTGTTTCCAAATGAGTTTGTAGGAAATGTTTGGCCTCCGAAAGATATAGAAACATTTGATCCATGGGATATTCCTCTTATTAACACATTGGTATTATTGTTATCTGGAACCACTGTAACATGGTCTCATCATTCTTTGCTAGAGGGTGATAGAAAAGGATTTATTCAAGGACTAACTGCAACAGTTGTACTTGGTTTCTTTTTTACATTATTGCAGGCATATGAATATCATCATGCTACTTTTGACTATTCAGGTCACATTTATGGAGCTGTTTTTTATATGGCTACAGGTTTTCATGGATTTCACGTAATAGTAGGCACAATATTTTTAGCTGTTTGTTTGTGGCGAGGAAAATTGGGTCATTTTACAAAAGATCACCATTTTGGATTTGAAGCAGCTGCTTGGTACTGGCATTTTGTTGACGTAGTTTGGTTATTTTTGTTCGCTGCCATTTATATTTGGGGAAGTTAATTAATAACCCTTGAAAAATAAATTTTTATTTTCAGTTTTTGTTTGGTTTATAATCCTTGTTCTTCTCTCATTAGGTTTCTGGCAAATATATAGATTGAACTGGAAGTTAGACTTAATTAATCAAATTGAAAATTCTTTAAAAAATGATCCTATCGAATTAACCCAAACAAATAAAAAAAACTATTTAAGAGTTAAAACCTCAGGTCAAATTGATTTTGATAATCAAATTTATTTATATCATTTGAATGAAAACGGAAAACCTGGGTTTGAAGTAGTTAACCCAATTTTGATTGATAATGAAAATTATTTAATTAATAGAGGCTGGATACCTTTTGATAAAAAAGATCTTCCAGAAATCAATGAAATTAATCAAAATAAAATAGTTGGAACTTTAATGTTACAAAGTAAGTCGAGTGTATTTAAGCCTGAAAATGACATTAAAAAAAATTATTGGTTTACCCTTAATAGAGATGATATTTTTAATCATACTGGAAGAAAATTTTCAGATTATATTATCTATTTAAATGGAAATTATGAAATTCCTAAACCAAGAGTGATCACTGCAAAAATTTCAAACAATCACAAAAAGTATGCAATAACCTGGTTTTCAATGGCGATTTCAATTCTTTTGATATATCTATATTTTAGAAAAAAAAATTATTAAATGAAGTATATAAGCACAAGAAACAAATCAAAAAATTTTGAATTTAAAGATGTTTTTATCAAAGGTCTTGCTGAGGATGGTGGCCTGTTTATCCCAGAGACTTTACACAAATATACTGAGTCTGAAATAAGTGATTTTAAATATCTTAGTTATTCTGAGCTAGCAAAAAAAATTATTTTTCCGTTTATTGGAAATTTTACTTCAGAAGACGAGTTAAGTAAAATCATAGAAAAATCTTATTCAGTTTTTAGAAAAAAAGATGTTATTGAGTTTATTAAAGTGGGTGACCGCTCTATACTTGAATTATTTCACGGCCCAACTTTAGCTTTTAAAGATGTTGCAATGCAACTATTGGGTAATTTTTATGAATACTATTTAAATAATGAAAATAAAAAAATTAATGTTGTAGTTGCTACATCAGGAGACACTGGTGCAGCAGCTATTGATGCAATTAGAGGAAAAAAAAATCTAAATATATTTGTTCTTCATCCTCATAATCGTATTTCACAAGTTCAAAGAAAATTAATGACAACTGGAAAAGATGAAAACGTATTTAATATTGCTGTTAAAGGTAATTTTGATGATTGTCAAAATTTAGTTAAATCCATGTTTTCAGATAAAGAATTTTCTAAGCAGATAAACATGTCTGGGGTTAATTCAATAAATTGGGCCCGAATTATTGCCCAAAGTGTATATTATTTTTATTGTTATTTTTTAGTTGAGGATCAAAAGCAACCAATAAATTTTTCAGTCCCAACTGGAAATTTTGGAGATGTTTATGCTGGTTATTTGGCCAAAAAGTTAGGTCTCCCTATTAACAAATTAATAGTAGCCACAAACCAAAATGATATTTTACATAGAGCTATATCAGAAGGTAAATATGAGGCTGCACGTGTCTCAGAAACTATTTCACCAAGTATGGATATACAAATCGCTAGTAATTTTGAGAGGCTTATTTACGACCTAAACGACCATGATAGTTCACAAACTTTAGATGATATGAAAAATATTAAAAAGAACGGTCTATATACGATTAACAGTGAAAAATTAAAAAAAATAAATAAAGATTTTCTATCAGCTAGAATGAGCGAGCAGGAGACCCTAGATGTAATAAAAAATATTTATGAAAAATTTAATATGGTTTTAGATCCACATACAGCAATAGGATATGGTGCGTTTGATAAACATAAATTAAAAGGGAAAAATATTGTTCTTGCAACAGCACATCCATGCAAATTTCCAGATGCAATTTTAAAGGCTATAAATTTGAAATCTGATTTACCAGAGGAACTTAGGTTTATTTTGGATGAGAAAGAAAATTATGATATAATTGAAAATAATCTTAAAGAAGTTAAACAACATATTTTAGGGAAAATTAAATGAAAATTAAAGAAGGAGATAAAGTTCCAATTTCAGAATTTTATTACTTAGATGAAAGTGGTGCGCCAAAAAAAATATCTACTTCAGAATTGTTTGATAACAACAAAACAATAGTTATAGGAGTTCCTGGAGCTTTTACGAAAGTTTGTTCAGCTAAACATTTACCTGGTTATGTAAACAATTTTGAAGTCGCCAAAAAAAAGGGGATTACCAAAATTATTTGTGTTTCAGTAAATGATCCAAACGTAATGAAAGCTTGGGGTGATAGTCAAAAGGTAGAGCACAAAATTTTTATGGCAGCCGATCCATACTGTGAATTTACTAAATCAATTGGTGCTGATATCGATAGATTTGACAGAGGTCAAGGAATACGATCATCAAGATATACTATGCTTGTTGAAAATAATATTGCAATCAAGATAAAAGCTGAGGAAGATACAGCGACTTGCGAGATGTCAGCAGCAGAGAATTTTTTAGATTCAATTTAAATTAGCTGCTTCTTTAGCCAACATATCTACTTCTTCATTTAAAGGGTCGCCCGCATGTGCTTTAACCCAATTCCACTTTACATTTAAAGATTGATTTAATTTATATAACTCAATCCATAAATCTTTGTTCTTGACATCTTCTTTTTTTGAAGTTTTCCAATTATTTAATACCCAAGAATTAATCCATTCGGTTATTCCATTTTTTACATATTTTGAATCTGTAAATATCTCTATGGGATCTTTTGAGTTCATATTTCTTAAGGCGATAATAGGAGCCTTAAGTTCCATTCTGTTATTAGTTGTATTTTTTTCTTTACCACTTATTTTTTTAATCTCACCATTAATATTAATTATTGCAGCCCATCCACCATTTCCTGGATTCGATATACAGGAACCATCAGTATAAATTTTTATCATCTGGGTAAATAATCTTTGTAAGAATGTAAGCTATTATGGGCAAGAAGTTTTTGATAATACTCATTAGGATTTTTTATTTTTATCAAAGCAGTTTTAGGAGTATTCGAATAATCATAAAGTCTAGTCAATAAATAACGTAAAGCAGCTCCTCTACATAGAATATTAATAGCACTTTTTTCTCTAAAAGAAATTTTCTTAATACTTTCATACCCTTTAATTAAACTTTTAATTTTTTGTTTATTCATTAAAAATTTTTTATCCTTCAAATCGAAACATAGAGCATTAATACAAATTGCAATTTCATACATGAAATAGTCATTTCCAGCAAAGTAAAAATCTATAATTCCAGAAAGTTTATTTTTCTTAAAAAATATATTATCTATAAACAAATCTCCATGAATGATTCCATGTGGTAATTTTTTTGGCCAATATCTATTAATATCCTTTAAATTATTTTTTAAATAAAAATCTAACTTTGAGAATTTATTACGTTTAAACTTAATACTTTTTAGTAAAGGATAGAGATTTTTAATACTCATAGAATTTTTCCGAAAAAGTTTCAGTTTTCTTGTAACCAAATGCATTCGCGCAGCAATTTTTCCAACAGCGTAACAATCTTTGATATTAAGTTTTTTTTTATCTTTTCCATCCAAA
>CABZSY010000009.1 GCA_902528505.1 uncultured Pelagibacteraceae bacterium | reverse complement strand
AAACCTTATACCTACAAAAAATAAATTTCATTGTTATTTGAATCCTGAAAGAAAAGTATCTGAAAAAGCATATGAGGTACATGGATATAGTGATGAATTTTTATCTAAACAAAAAAAATTTGGTGAAGTTGCTCAAGAATTTTTAGATTTCATAAAAGGTAAAAGACTTATTATTCATAATGCAGAATTTGATCTTGGTCACATAAATAACGAGCTTTATTTATCTGGAAAAAGTAAAATTGAAAATGAAGTCGTTGATTCTTTAATTTTAGCTAGGGAAAAATATCCTGGCTCTCCAGTAAGCTTAGATGCTCTTTGTAAGCGTTTTAGAATAGATAATTCCAAAAGGGTTCAACACACAGCATTAATAGATTGTGATTTACTATCAAAGGTTTACGTAAATTTAATTGATCAAAAGGAACCTACATTAAATTTTCAAAACATAGTGCAAGATTCAAAGGAAACTGACATAAATATATCCTATTATAAAAAGGTAATAAAACCCTCAACAGAGGAAATAAAGAAGCACAAAGATTATTTGAAATTTAATCTTAAAAAAAATTATTTTAATTAAATTTTTGTTTGTACAAAGTTTCAAAGTCTATCTTTTTTTCAAACTTGATTCCTGGATAGCCTGAATTATGCAAAAGATCTAAAAGAGTTTTTTCGAGTGCAGGATAAATTTCAATTTGTGAATCACACAATATTATTTTTTCTAATTCTTTTTTTTCTTTTACTTCATCATTCACCCTAATTATAGTTGAGTAAATTATTTCAAAATATGCTTTTTTTTTAGACTCTTCTTTGTCATGAAACTTGCATTTTGTATTTATCTCTATCATTTTATTTTTAAGCGCTTTTGAAGTGATATCTATATCAAGTTGGTATTTAGAGATCCGGTCTCTCACAAATATATATGTTTCTGCATCTGGTGTTTCACCAGATATATCTTTTATATATTTACCTAATATTTTATATTTTTCTGTCATTATCATCTTCTATATCTTCAAAATCCCCATCAATATAATTTTTTTTTTTGTTTTCTTTTCTATTAAATTTTTTTGAAAATTTACTAAAAATCAATCTTCTACTGACCGGGAATATTAATAGAAATCCTAAAATGTCAGTTACAAATCCTGGTATTATTAAAAGCAAAGCCGCAAATGCAATAGCTGCGCCTGAAATTACTTCGTAGGCAGGTGTTTCATTCTTACTAAGCTGAGCAAAACCAGATTTTAAAGTGTTTAGACCCTCATACTTTGCGTAATATACACCTACAATTGCAGTTGTAAAAATGAGAAAAATGGTTGTTATTGCTCCTACTTGCGATCCAATTTTTATCAAAAGGTAAATTTCAATAACTGGTATTAGGATAATTACTAATAATATTGGGTTCATTTGTCCTTAATCTAAATTGCTGGTTGAAATTAATCAACAGAGTAATTACTATCATAATTATGAGTTATAGTTTTGAATACATCGATATAATATTGTTAGCAATGATTGCTGGGTTTATATTTTTAAGATTGAGAGGAATACTTGGAAAAAGATCAGGTTTTGAGGCGAAAACACCAGCTCAATTTAAAGAAGTTTTAAAAAATATTAAAGTTGAACAACCAACAAAATCAAATGATATTTTTGATACTTCGGCCCAAGAAGAATTTTTAAAAGGTGCTAAAATTGCATACGAAACTATAATTACAGATTTTAGTGATAATGATAATAAAATTACAACAAGTAGATCACTCTTGAATGGGCAAATATACTCACAATTCAATGAAGCTCTTAAGCAAAGAAGTTCAAGAGGTCATTTTGCTGAGATTACCTTTATAGGAATTAACTCAGCTGAAATTAAAGAACATAAAAAGATTGGAAATATTTTAAATGTTACAGTTGATTTTATTGCTGAAGTAATAACCTGTATCAGAGACAAAGAAAAAAAAATTGTTTCTGGAGACCCAGAAAAAATAAAAAAAATTTATGATACATGGGTTTTCTCAAGAGATACGACTTCAATAAATCCTAACTGGCAACTAGTAAATACCCTAACTTAATTGAGTAACGATATATCAGAAAAAGATAAAAAAGATTGGGAAAATTTTTTATCTAGTAAGGAAAGACTGCCTAATAAAGATTTTACAAAATCAAATCACAAAATATTTAAAACCAAATCAATAGATCTTCACGGATATACACTTGAAGAAGCAAATAAGACCATAGAAGGATTTATAAAAAAATCTTTTAGTGAAAAAATAAATAAGTTAATTGTTGTTACTGGTAAGGGACTTCATTCTCAAAATGAAAAAGATCCTTATGTATCTAAAGATCTTGGTATTTTAAAGTATTCAGTTCCAGAATTCATTGAAAATAATAAAAATTTAATGAATATAATTAATGAAATTACAGATGCTAATATTGAGGATGGTGGGAGTGGAGCTTTTTATATTTTTTTAAAAAAAAACAGATCTATAAAATAAATTTTGAAAGATCAGTATCTTTAATTAAATTATCTAAGTTTTTATCAATATATTCTTTATTTATTATAATTTTTTCACCAGAACGATCTGTTGCTGTGAAACTTATTTCATCTAGGATTTTTTCAATTATTGTATGTAATCTTCTTGCACCAATATTTTCTACAGTTGTATTTACTTCCGAGGCAATGTTCGCAATCGCATCAATGCCGTCGTCTGAAAATTCAAGGTCAACATTTTCAGTTTTTAATAAAGCAACATATTGCTTAATTAAACTAAAATCTGGCTCTCTCAAAATTCTCTTAAAATCTTCACTAGTCAGCGCTTCTAGCTCGACTCTAATGGGTAACCTTCCCTGAAGTTCTGGAAGAAGATCAGATGGTTTTGCTAATTGAAATGCCCCAGAGGCTATAAATAAAATATGGTCCGTTTTTATAGGACCGTGCTTTGTATTTACTGTTGTACCCTCAATTAGTGGTAGTAAATCTCTTTGCACACCTTCTCTGGATACATCACCACCAACCCTATCAGTCCTTGCCGAAATTTTATCTATCTCATCCAAGAATACTATTCCATTATTTTCGGTTGATAATTTTGCAGCCTTAACAATTTTATCTTGTTCAATTAATTTGTCAGACTCGTCATTGATTAAAATTTCATGAGATTCTTTAACACTCATTTTTTTCTTCTTTTCTTTATTTCCCATTGACTTACCAATCATTTCACCAATATTAATCATTCCAACATTAGCTCCTGGCATACCTGGAATTTCAAATGAAGCTCCACCAGAACCACTATCACTTACAGCAATCTCAATTTCATTGTCATCAAGATCACCGTTTCTAAGTCTTTTTCTGAAGCTTTCTCTAGTTGCTAAACTTGCTTTTTTACCGACTAATGCATCTAGGACTTTTTCTTCTGCTGCTTTTTGTGCTTGAGCGAAGACTTCTTTTCTTTTTTTCACTTTCTCCATTGCAATAGCAATTTCAATTAAATCTCTGACAATTTGTTCTACATCTCTTCCCACATAACCAACTTCAGTAAATCTTGTTGCTTCTACTTTTACAAATGGTGCTTCAGCTAATTTTGAAAGTCTTCTTGAAATCTCAGTTTTACCCACTCCTGTAGGACCGATCATTAAAATATTTTTTGGTAAAACTTCGTTTTTCATCTCACCTTCAAGAGCTTGTCTTCTCCATCTATTTCTTAATGCAACAGCAACCGCTTTTTTTGCTTTGTTTTGACCAACAACAAATCTATCAAGTTCAGAAACAATTTCTCTGGGAGAAAGGGAACTAACTAAAGATGCTTCTTCTTTTTTATTTTTTTCCTTAGGATGCAAGGGTGTAACGTTAGAATTATCCATTATATTTTTTCAACTTTAACATTATTGTTTGTAAATACACATATATCTGCGGCAACCTTGATAGCTTTTTTTGCGACCTCTTCGGCAGACATTTCACCTTCCATTAAAACTTTTCCGGCAGCTAAAGCATAATTTCCACCTGAGCCAATTCCAATTACATCGCCCTCAGGCTCTAGAACATCACCTGTTCCTGAAATTATATAACTATTACTCTTGTCACCAACAGCCATTAATGCTTCTAGTCTCCTCAAATATTTATCTGTTCGCCAATCCTTTGCTAACTCAACAGCGGCTCTTGATAAATTACCTGCATGTTTTTCAAGTTTACCCTCTAATCTTTCAAATAAAGTTAATGCATCCGCAGTTGATCCAGCAAAACCAGCAACAACATCTCTTTTTTCAATTTTTCTAACTTTTGAAGCAGTACTTTTCACAACAGTATTACCCATACTAACTTGACCATCACCAGCAACTACTACTTCATTATTTTTTCTAACTAGCACTATTGTTGTCATAATTAACAAATGGTAACTATTTTTGATACTTCAAGTACTCATACTAACGTTGATATAGTAGAATTATGTATATATACCTCTAAAATATATGGTCAGAAAAGGAAAAGTATCTCGAAAAACAAAAGAAACCAGCATTAGTGTTGAAGTAAACATTGATGGCAAAGGACAGTATAAAATCGATACTGGAATTGGTTTTTTAGATCACATGTTGGAGCAATTATCCAAGCATTCTCTAATTGACTTAAAAGTCAAAGCTAAAGGAGATACACACATTGATCTTCACCATACTACTGAAGACACAGGTATTGCAATTGGTGAGGCTTTAAAAAAAGCTGCTAAAAAATTTGTTGGTATTAAACGTTATGCTCATAGAGTTATTCCAATGGACGAAACTTTAACTAGAGTAGCGATTGATGTTTCAAACAGACCTTATTTGATTTGGAAAGTAAAGTTAAAAGTTGAAAAACTTGGCGAAATGGATACTGAATTATTCAAAGAATGGTTCCAAGCTTTTTCACAATCAGCAGGCATTACTTTGCACGTTGAAAATATTTATGGGGACAATAGTCACCACATTATTGAGTCTTGTTATAAAGGTTTGGCAAGATCTTTAAGAGATGCTTTAGAGATGGATCCTAGAAATAAAAAAAGTATTCCATCAACTAAAGGCTCACTATAAGTTTAATGAATGTCACAATTATTGATTACAATTCGGGCAATATAAGCTCAGTAATAAACTCCTTTAAGGAAGTTGCTAAAGACAAGGTAAATATCGAAGTAACTTCAGATTTAATTAAGATTAAAACTGCTGATAAAGTTGTATTACCAGGGCAGGGTTCGTTTAAGAGTTGTGTAGATGCACTTAATAATATCGAAGGTTTAGTTGATACATTAAATGGATTTACAATAAATAATAAAAAACCACTTCTTGGTATTTGTGTTGGATTACAAATGTTTGCAGATATTGGTTATGAAGAGACAGAAACCAAAGGTCTTGGTTGGGTTTCTGGCAAAGTATCAAAAATTGACAATCAAAATAGAAATTACAAACTTCCTCACATTGGTTGGAATCAAATTAATATTGTTAAGGATAGTAAAATTTTTAAAGGTATTGAAAATAAATCTCACATGTATTTTGTACATAGTTATGAATTTATCCCTGAGGATAAAAGTGTAATTTCAGCAACAACAGATTATTCGTCGAATATTGTCTGTTCAGTTGAAAAAGAGAATATTTTTGGGACCCAATTTCACCCTGAAAAGAGTGATAAAATTGGATTACAAATTATTCAAAATTTTTTAAATTTATAAAATGAAAAAAATTATTTTTTTTTTATTTTTTATTTTTTTTCAAAACATAGCTATTGCTGAATTGTATGAACTTGAGATTGATGTAAATAGTTCAGAAAAAATTACGAAAAATATTTTAATTAAAAATGGTTATAGTTCTAAATGCTCTGCTTATTTAGAAGAAACTAATGAAAGTGGAAATCTTGAAATAAATTTTTATGGATACTCCAATAAAATTAGGATGGATATTATTTTAATTCTTAATGAATATTCTCAAGGCAACATGAGATTTGGTTATGAAGCAAAAATTAATCAAAATGGTACTTTAGGAAAGAAAAAATTTACCGGTATGGAGCTAAATGGTTCATCAGAATTTAAAAAAGAAGTAGAACCTTATGTGAATATTTTTAAGAATATAGGGGATCTTATACTAGAGGAAGGAGGCTATTATCCAGAATATGGGAAGCCATTAAAAGCTATTCCAGAAAAAATCGACGGAAAAAAATTATTCAAAAAAATGGTTAAATTACTTTTAAAAACTATGCCAGATCAAAATAGGGAATTAAGAAAGCTCTTTTCCCATTTAGTGAAAAATTCTAATATAAAAATTACTAAAGAATTTATTGGATATACAGAAATAGTTAATCAAAGATATAACTTAATTGAGTATAGATTTAAAATTGATTATTACGGAGACAAACCAGAGTTTAGGGAAGTAACCAATGAATTTAACTTGCACCAAATAGCTTTTTTTCACGAAAGTGGTATGCCAACAATTGTATATGATATTATTCCTTACAATGAGACTCCAATTCACCATAGTATGATTTGTAAAGTTTATGATAACAATATTCTGATTTCTGAAATATCTGTTCCAATGCTCAAAGATCTAAGCAAGTTAAAAAAGACCACAGATAATTTAAATGATAAAGATTTTGTTGATCAATTAAATAAATTAAACGAACTATATAAATCTGGTGTTTTAACAGAAGAGGAATTTGAAAAAGCTAAAAAAAGAATTCTTAATTAGATGAAAATATTCCCAGCCATAGATATTAAAGATAAAAAATGCGTGAGGTTAGTTAAGGGTGACTTTGACAAAAAAACTGAATATGAAATGTCTCCAGTGGAACAAGCTGGAAAATATAAAGATCATGGATTTAAAAATTTGCATATAGTTGATTTAGATGGGGCATTAAATGGTGAGACAATAAATTTAGATATTATCCAAGAAATTGTTAAAAAGTATGATTTAAAAATTGAAGTAGGGGGCGGTGTTAGAAGCATTGATAGTATCAAAAAATATACCGATACTGGTGTTGAAAAAGTAATTTTAGGAAGTGCTGCTATTAAAGATAAAAATTTTTTAAAAGAAGCTTGTGAAAAATTTCCAAATCAAATTGCTTTAGGTTTAGATGCTAAAGATGGTTATTTATCTGTGTCTGGTTGGAAAGAAAACTCTAACAAATTAACTTTAGATTTTTTACAAGAGGTAAATGACTTTGGTGCTAGTAGATTAATTTATACAGATATTAATCAGGATGGAATGAAACAAGGCCCAAATTTTGAGGAAACTTGTAAAGTTGCTGAAAATTCTAATTGTCCAGTTGTAATATCTGGTGGGGTTTCTTCAATTGATGACATTAAAAAAGCTAAAGAATTAAATAATAAAAATATTGAAGGAATTATAGTTGGCAAAGCCATATACGATGGTGATATTAATTTGGATGAATTAGCCATAGAAATAGATGCTTAAAAATAGAATAATACCTTGTTTGGATGTTAAAAACGGTCGTGTAGTGAAGGGTATTAATTTTGTAGACCTAAAGGATGCAGGAGACCCTGTTGAGCAAGCCAAAATTTATTCTGATGGTGGTGCGGATGAAATTTGCTTTTTGGATATTACTGCTTCAAACGAAAATAGAGAAACAATTTATGATGTTGTAGATAAAACTTCTAAAAAATGTTTTGTACCATTAACTGTTGGTGGTGGCGTTAGAAGTGTTGAGGATATTAACAAATTACTTAATTGTGGAGCAGACAAAGTATCAATTAATACTGCTGCGGTTCAAAATTCAAAAGTGGTCGAGGACAGTTCAAGAAAATTTGGTTCACAATGTATTGTGGTTGCAATTGATGCAAAGAGAAACGAAGATGGATGGGAAATTTTTACTCATGGAGGAAGAAATTCTACTGGAATAAATGCCTTGGAATTTGCCTCAAAAATGGAGAAGTGTGGTGCTGGGGAGCTATTAGTTACTTCTATGGATAAAGATGGAACTCAGTCAGGATACGACATCGAACTTATGAAAAAAGTATCTTCTATGGTGAATATTCCAGTGATTGCATCTGGTGGAGTTGGAACTTTAGATCACCTGGTAGATGGAATAAAATCAGGTGCAAGTGCTGTTTTAGCAGCATCTATATTTCATTACGGTAATTATTCAATTAATGAAGCTAAGCAATATTTGGCTTCAAAAGATATACCTGTTAGGATTTGATATGTTAAAAATTTTAGAGGATCTCGTAACTCTTGCAAGGGAAAGAAAAACTAATCCTGTTGAGGGCTCATATACTAATAAGCTTTTAGAAGATAAATTATTAGCAAAAGAAAAAGTTTTAGAAGAGGTCAGTGAGTTAATTGAAGCTGTAGAACGAGACACAAATAAAATTCATGAAGCTGCAGATGTTTTTTACCACCTAATTATTTATCTTGAAAAAAGTGGAATAAAAATAGAAGAGGTGATGAAGGAATTAAATAATAGAAGAAAATAAATAATGGCCTACGATGATAATAACATTTTTGCTAAAATTTTAAGAGAAGAGATACCATGTAATAAAATTTATGAAGACGAGTTTGTTTTGTCCTTTCATGATATTAATCCACAAAAAAAAATTCACGTCTTAGTAATCCCAAAGGGGAAATATATTGATTTAGATGATTTTAGTTTAAATGCTTCGTCTGAGGAGATGGTAGGCTTACTAAAAGGTATAAATATTGTTGCAAAAAAGTTAGGTATTTCAACAGAAGTAGGTAAAGGCTACAGAGCTTTAGCTAACATTAATGAACACGGTGGTCAAGAGGTTCCCCACTTACATTTTCATCTCTTTGGAGGCGAAAAAGTTGGAAAAATGGTTGAGTGAAACAGGAAGTAAAAAGAAATTATTTAGAGATAAATTCTCTTGAAGATCTTAATCAGGGATCTAAGCCATCTAATGAGTACTCTTTAAATTTGTTAGACCCAGTTAACTTTCAGCTAAATAAATTTTTCTATAAAAATATTGGTAGTAAACACAAGTGGGTGGATAGACTAATTTGGTCCGAAAAGCAGTGGATAGATTACGTTTCAAGTAAAAACGTTAAAACATTTGTATTAAAATGCAAAAATGATTTGGTAGGCTTTTTTGAATTAATTCACCATCAAGAGAAAAAAGAGGTTGAGATCGCTTATCTGGGTGTTTTGGAGGATTATCATAATAAAAAACTAGGATCATATTTATTATCAGAAGCTATTAAAGAGTCTTTCAAAAATAAAATTAATCGTACCTGGGTCCATACTTGCACCCTAGATCATAAGAACGCTTTGAAAAATTATATTACTAGAGGTATGAAAATATTTAAAACTGAAATTATAAATATCTAATTTTGAGTTGGTAGTTTAAATATGTCTTTTGAAATTATTCTATTTTTTCGAATTGAAGATAAAAAAGTAATATTAAAATTTTGGTATACATCTGTATTTTGCCATCCGATTAAATCATAAGTTTCATTGTCAAAAAAAACATTGATTTCAATATCATTTTCTTTGATCGTATAATTAATTAAAGATCCATCAATAATTCTTTCTTCCAAAATATTAATTTTATTAATTAAGTATTCTTTATCTAAAATAAAGTTAAGAGGGGTTTTATCCAGTGGGTATCGATAATAACTAGTTATAGTTTTAACAACTAAAGATTTACCATTTGATACTACAATTTTATTATTACTTCTTGCATATTCACAGAAAATTTTCTTTGGATATTCAATTGTACAATTCCCATTTTCAATTTTTCCATTAATATTTTGTTCGAAATTAAAATCTATATTTTTTGTATTATTAAGATTTTTAATAATTCTATCTTTATTTGCAGTATTACCCTTTGTAAGGAAAACAAAAAAAAAAAATATAACAATATATTTTGTCATTAAAGAACATCTCTTTTGCCAACATGATTGGCTTTACTAACTACTCCATCTGCTTCCATCATATCAATAATTCTTGCAGCTCTATTATACCCAATTTGAAGTTTTCTCTGCAAAAAAGAGGTGGACGCCCTTCCTTCTGACCTAATTATTTCTAAAGCTTGCTGGTAAAGTTCATCCCTATCACTCTGATTAGGACTATCTCCGATTTCTTTTTCATCTACAAAATTTAATATTTCATCTACATAATCTGGTTCTGCTTGTGACCTCAAAAAATTATTGATTTTTTCTATTTCATTATCTGACACAAATGGTGCATGTATTCTGACTATTCGATTAGCAGATGACATGTAAAGCATATCTCCTTTACCTAGCAACTGTTCTGCTCCTTGTTCCCCCAAGATTGTTCGACTATCTATTTTCGAGGTAACTTGAAATGATATTCTGGTAGGAAAATTCGCTTTAATAGTACCTGTAATTACGTCAACACTTGGTCTCTGTGTTGCCATGATAATATGAATACCGGCTGCCCTAGCCATTTGAGAGAGTTTTTGAATATAATTTTCAATCTCTTTTCCAGCTACCAACATCAAGTCAGACATTTCATCTACCACTACAACTATATAAGGCATTGGAAGTTTATGTTTTGCATTATAACCATCTATATTTCTTACACCTTCTTTAGTCATCAGTCGGTATCTACTCTCCATTTCTTTTACTACCCAACCAAGCACAGAAGCTGCTTTTTTTGCTTCAGTTATCACGGGGCATAATAAATGTGGTATCCCCTCGTAAGTTGAAAGTTCAAGCATTTTTGGGTCGATCAAAATAAATTTACATTTATCAGGTGTGTGTCTATAAAGAAGAGATAAAATAATTGTATTTATACAAACCGATTTTCCAGAACCTGTAGTTCCAGCAATCAGTAAGTGAGGCATAGAAAATAAATCTCCAACTACAGGTTTGCCTGATATACTTTTACCAAGTGCTATCGGCAATTTTATCTCTCTTTTTTTAAAATCTGAGGTATTTAATATTTCACTTAGATAAACATTCTCTCTTGAGTTGTTTGGTATTTCTATTCCAATAGTATTACTTCCTGGTATCGTTGCAATTCTTGCAGATTCTGAACTTGTATTCCGGGCAATATCATCTGATAAGTTTATAATTTTTGAAACCTTAACACCTGCGGCTGGTTCAAATTCATTAAGGGTTACTACTGGACCGTGACTTATTTTTTTTATGTTTCCATTAACACCGAAATCTAAAAGAATTTTCTCTAAAAACTCTGAATTGTCAGACTCTTTTTGATTAGAATTTTCTCTTTCTTTTTTAGTTGGAACTTTTAATAAATCAAAACTTGGAAGTCTGAATTTTATTTTTTCATTTATTTTATTTTCAGCTTTTATAAAAGGAAGGTCTTCTTGAATAAGATTTTTTATTTCATCTTGTGGAATATATTCATTTATAACTTCGCTTTTATCAGTATAATTTTTTTCTTCTTTTTTAAACAAGAAATTTAAAATTTTCAAAATTGAATTGTAAAAATTAATTAGATTAAAATTAATACTGATCAAGAATAAAAAAAATATTAAAAAAATTAAAAAATAGAAAGAAATTGTTTCATGGATTTGTACCAACGAATTGAGAAAAGTTTGATTAAAGTAATTTCCAACAAAACCACCATTTCCATTTATATAGAGTGTAAAGGTATCAGTATAAAAATAGCTCAAAAAAAATGTTCCAAATACACAATAAATTGTAGTAAAAAAAATATTCTCTATTAGTAGAAAAAATTCTTTTAGTCTAAATATATTAATGCCTGTTAAAATGAACGTTAATGATATTAAATAAGAGATCAAACCTACAGATTGAAGAAACAAGTCAGATACAAAACTACCTCGAAATCCTAATATATTTTTAATTTCTTTGTTATCAGGAAATATGAAATTAGGATCTTCAGGAGAGTATGTAATTAAAGCAAGTAGAAGCAAAGAGCCTATTATAAAAATAACTATACCAAAAATCTCTGCCAATCTTTTTACAGCAAAATTAAGTAACAAATTGGCTGTTTTTTTAATATCCATATATGAATCAATTTTACCACTTTGTATCATCTAATTTTTGTTGTTAAAATTAAAAATAATATGAGAGTTTGTATATTAGGTGCTGGCTTATCGAGTTATACTTTAGCAAAAGCTTTAGTAAATCAAAATATATATGTAGATATTATTGAAGAGAAAAAAAAAATTTTACAGGACAAGTCAAGGACTATTGGTATTTCTAAAAGTAATATTGATTTTTTTAATAATTCAATAATTAATGTTGATAAAATCTCCTGGAAATTAAAAAAAATACAAATTTTTTCAGATAATTTGAATAAAGAAAAATTAATTAATTTTGAAACTAATGGTAATGAAATTTTTTCTATAATTAGAAATCATAATCTTTTTCAAATTTTAGAAAAAAGTTTATCTAAAAACAAATACTTTAAAAAAATCAATGGATCAAATAATTTAAATTTTTTAAATAAATATAATCTTGTTATTAATACTGACTCTAGTAATTCAGTTACAAAAAAATATTTCAGTCGAAAAATTTTAAAGAAATATAAGAGTGTTGCTTACGTAACTACCATTAAGCATGAAAAAATTCACAATGATGTTGCAGCTCAAATCTTCACTAAAATTGGACCACTAGCTTTCTTACCTATTTCTGAAGAAGAAACATCTATTGTTTATTCTCTTCATAATTTGAAGAATAAAAATAATAATAATATTAATAATCTTATCAGGCAATATAATTATAAATATAAAATTAAAAAAATAGAAAAAATTGATTCTTTTAAATTAAAATCTATGAGTTTAAGATCCTATTATTATGAACACATTTTAGCCTTTGGTGATTTACTACATAGAGTTCACCCTCTTGCTGGTCAAGGTTTCAATATGACTATTCGTGATATAAAAACTCTTTTAGAGATAATAGTAAACAAATATAGCCTGGGTTTACCTTTAGACAGTTCAGTAAATTTTGAGTTTGAAAAAAAATCAAAACATAAAAACTTAATATTTTCTAATGGTGTTGATCTTGTTCATGAATTTTTTAATTTAGAAAGAAAAACAAACAACAGTTTTCTTAGTAGATCAGTCCAACTATTAGGTAAAAATCCTTCTATAAATAAGTTATTTAAAAAAATTGCTGATACAGGAACTTTGGCTTAATTTATTGAATTGTTGTGTTTTCGTATATATCAAACGTGTATGTACTCAAAATTTCAGCTATTTTATCTTTTCTCAAATCTAAACTTTTAGCTTCCAGTAAAACTTGTTTTTCTTCAAGTGAAAAGGGGGATGCCATAGCTAAAGCGTTTATTGTTTCATCAAGGCTTTGTTTTTCAAGTGCTTTCCAATTAATTATAAAACCTTTTTTTTCAAATAAAGATTTTAAGTCTTTAAAAATAAGCTCAAGATCATTAAATTTTAGCTCTCCCTTTTCATCATTTAAATCTTGAATAAAGTCATCATAATTGATTTCTAGTATCCTATATTTTTTCTCAGTTTTTAATTCTCTAATTTTTCTAAATCTTATAAAACCTTTTAATTCAATCAAATATCGGCCATCATCTGTTTCTTTAAAACTTTTTATTTTACCTAAGCATCCAACTTGATGAAGCTCAGGTAAATTATTTTCATTTTTTAAATTTTTAGGTTGTATCATTCCAATAAATTTATTTGATTTCATACTATCATTTATCATGTCAATATAACGCGGCTCAAAAATATTAAGAGGAACTGCGGTTCTAGGAAAAATAATAAAATTACTTAGTGGAAATATTGGTATATGGATTGGAAGATCTTTTTTTTTCATATTATTAATATATATATCATATGTAGTGATATTTTGTATTGATTGAATTTAAAAAAAAGTCTAACAATATTGTTTATTTATGCGGGCATAGCTCAGTGGTAGAGCGTCTCGTTGCCAACGAGAAGGTCGAGGGTTCGACCCCCTTTGCCCGCTCCAAAATTATTATGATTATTTGGATATCATCCTATCCCAAAAGTGGAAATACTTATTTACGATCTTTTTTATCAGCATATTATTTTTCTAATAAAGGGAAATTTGAATTTGACCAGCTAGTTAATATCTTGCAGTTTCCATCAATAAAATTCTCAAAAAAAGATTATTTTAATTTTAATGACGCAGCAAATAATTGGATAAATAATCAAAATATATATTTTAATAATAAAAAATTTGTCATGTTAAAAACTCATAATACACTTAAAACTTTTAATGGTCAGAAATTTACTACCGCTAATGAAACTTTAGGTGCTATATATATTGTTAGAGATCCCAGGAATTTGATATCCTCAATGTGCCATCATTACTTATTTACCCAGGATGAATCTTATTTAAATTTAATAAATAATGATGCTTCTTTATCAGAAAAGTCTGCAAATGGTGATTGTAGCAATTTTACATTTTTAGGTTCTTGGTCTGACCATTACAAATCATGGAGAGATACAAAAGAATTTAAAGTTTTGTTTATAAGATATGAAGATTTGCAATATAATAAAGAAGAAATTTTTAAAAAAGTTATCCTTTTTATAGAAAATCTGAAAAACAATAAAAGTGAAATCGATGAAACAAAATTCGTAAATTCAATTAAATCTACAAATTTCGTAAATCTCAAAAATAAAGAGCTTAATGAAAAGTTTGAGGAAAGTGTTTATTCAAAAGATGGAAAAAAAATAAATTTTTTTAATCTGGGTTTCAAAAATAAATGGCAAAATTTTTTAAAAAAGGATATATTAGAAAAGTTAAATAAAAATTTAAAAAATGAACTGATTGATTTAAATTATTATTAGACTATATGAGTGATCTTTTAGAAAAAAAATGTGCCCCTTGTGAAGGAGGTGTGATACCTTTCGATGTATCAGAAATTCATAAATATCAAAAAAAGGTAGATGGTTGGGACGTTGAGAAGGATAAAGATAATATATTTTTTTTATCTAAAAAATTTAAATTCGAAAATTTTTTAAAAAGCCAAGATTTTGTTAATGATGTAGGTAAAATTTCTGAGGATGAAGGTCATCATCCAGACATTTCCTTTGGGTGGGGGTATGCTGAAGTGAAAGTTACAACTCACGCAATTAAAGGACTATCTGAAAATGATTTTATATTAGCTGCAAAAATTGACAAAATTCTTAGTGTCTAAAGTGTCTTGTTTTCGAAAAAACTAAAGTAGTATTAGTCTCGTTTGCATAATTTATTATTTCTTTATCTCTTATGGAACCTGAGGGTTGAATGATTGCCTGAACACCTGATTGTACCAATTTTTCAATACCGTCTATAAATGGAAAAAAAGCATCTGATGCAGCTACTAAATTTTTCCTTGTATTTTGAAATTTTTTCATTTTATCAATCGCTATTTGGCAGCTATCTAATCGACTAGGTTGTCCTGATCCAATGCCAACTGTAGTACCGTTTGTAGCTAGAACGATGGCATTAGATTTTACGTATCGGCAAACATTAAATGCAAAAATCAGATTTTTCATTTCCATTGAACTTGGTTTTCGTTTTGAGACAATATTAAAATCTCTAGTAACAAATTTTTTAAGATCCTCTGATTGTATTAATATCTCATTTCTTGTTGATAAGTATTTAAGATTTTTGCTACCTAAATAATTTGAAGCATCTATTAATCTTAAATTTTTTTTTTTTTTGAATATTTTTAAAGCTCCAGCATCAAAATTATTAGCAATAACTACTTCAAGAAACAGCTTACTTAATTCAAGTGCCAATTGTTTTGTTATTTTAAAATTACAAGAAACTATACCTCCAAAAGCACTCACTGGATCACATGCTAATGCAAATTTATAGCTTTCAAGATTATCTTTTTTAATTGATACTCCACAAGGGTTTGCGTGTTTAACAATTACTGTCCCAGTATTTTTTGGTAGAGACTTTGAAATTGTTAATGCTGCGAAAATGTCGTTATAATTATTATAACTAAGCTGTTTTCCTTGAATTTGTTTTATATCCATTTCCGGTTTTCTTGAATAAACCGCACTTCTTTGGTGAGGATTTTCACCATACCTGAGTGTTTCAATTAAGTTTCCATGCATCACTATTTTTTTTGGAAAGTTTGTATTAGTTATTTTATTAAAATAATCTGAAATTAGTGAGTCGTAATAAGCTGTTTCAGTAAAAGCAATTCTTGATAGTCTTTCTCTAAAGTTTAAAGATGTAGATCCTTTGTATTTATTTAGTTCATTTATTAATTCGTTATATTGGTCTGAAGAAGTAATTACTGTTACATCTTTATAATTTTTTGCAGCAGATCTAACCATGGTAGGACCACCTATATCAATATTTTCAATAATTTTTCTATGATCAGTAGTTCTTTTTAATGTATCTTCGAAAGGGTAAAAATTAACTATAACTAAATCTATATTTTCAAAATTATTAATTCTTAAATCTTTTAAGTGTAACTTACTATCTCTTTTATTTAATATTCCAGAATGAATTTTTGGATGAAGAGTTTTAACTCTACCTTCTAAAATTTCAGGTGAATTAGTAAAGTCTGAAACTTCAATACAATTAAATTTTAATTTTTTTATTTTCTTAAAAGTACCGCCTGAACTTATAATTTTTACTTTGTTTTTTTTTAATGCATTTAAAAGAGGTTTTAGGTTTTTTTTATCTGATACAGAAATTAGAGCTGTTTTTATTTTCATTATAATTTAATTATTTCCCATTTTATAATTTCCTCATTTTGTTTACTCATTCCAGAAATAAAAATATTTTGGTTATCTTTGTATGAATTTTTATTACCGAAATATAAGCTATTATCAATATTTATATCCAATTTATCACAACTGAATCTCCAACCTTCATCCTCTAATTCAATAAGTATAGATTTATTGTCTTGGGTTTTCATTACTTTGGAATTTGGATCAAGATGAAATCTAATATCAAATTTTATCTTTTTTTTAGGATTTTTTCTAAATATTTTATCATATCCAACAAACTTGTTTTGCTCTGGATAAAACTCTAGTTCCCTTTCATGAATTGTTCCAAATTTTTGTAAATATCCATCATGTGAGGCTGAGATTTTCCAATAATTTTTTTCATTTACAATACTTTTTTTTGAAATCTTAAGTCCTTTTTCAACAAAAATATTATTATTGGTTTTTTTAGAAGAGCATGAAGAAAAATCTTCAATGATTAATGTGCTATGAAGAGCAGTGCTCCTAGAGAGTTTATTTAGTTTGTTATTTTTGTTTGGAAAATACCCTGCATTGGTTATTAATCTTTTTTGATTTGAAAATATTTCAAAAGATAGAGCCCCGTATTGATAATCTATAGAAAAATTTTTGCTTGGGCTTGAACCCACGTCCATCGCTAAAACAATTTTTTTATTTTTCAGAATGGCGTATCCACCAAGCTCGTTTACTTCATTTTTAAAAGTATAACCAAATCTTTTTAAGTATTGATCAAAATCCTTATTTTCTGAATGATAATTGCCATTAAAGAAAATATCGACACCAATATTTTTACAGATAAATGCATAACTTGATCCTAAATAAAATATTGTTTCATTTATATATTCAGGAGTGACATTTTGAGATTCTTTGAACCACTCTCTTATGATGATAAAATACTTTAGATAAAAGGCTAACTGTTTAATGTTTCTAGATTTTGTAAAGCCATGGTTGTCAATTGAGGATTTAATTATATTTTTTAAAATACCCAATCCACTTTCAAGATAATTTTTTTCACTTTTATAAGCTAATCCAGTTAAAATTATTGCAGAACAACCAATTAATTTATTTTCAAATACATTTGAGGATCCAATTTCATTTAACAAATGATTAGTTTGTTTTTGAATCATATGATCGAATATTAAACGATATTCTTTATCACTGTCTTGATATGAAAGCTGGTGATTGGATAACCACGCAATTATTCTTTTAGAAGTTAAATCAAATTCCCAACTATTTTTGTTGTATTTGCTATTCTCTTTTATCCAATTTTTAATGACTGACTGTGTAGTATTTTTTGAGGATTTTAAATCAAGACTGAAAAACCAAAAAAAATTATTCAATTTCTCATAATCTTTAGCACTCATTTTGTTTTGCCAAATAGATTCAATAGCAAAATCTTCAATTCGGTATTTTTTATTTTGGTATTTTATAATCGAAGAGAGTATGTGGGGACTCGGCTTATAATGAAAATTATTATCAAATGTTTTTGAAATTTTTTTTTCGTAAAAATTAGAATTCTTATAAATTTTTTTAAAATTATTTTTTAAACCAAAATAAAATTGGCCAAATAAACCTAAGGAACTTGCATTAATCATTAACTTATTTTAGTTTTAATAAATCAATATTCTTTTTTATATCTCCATCATTACTCTTGAATACAGTTGTGCCTGAAACAAGAATATTTGCTCCAGCATCAATAGCAATTTTGCAATTTTCAAAATTTATTCCACCATCTATTTCAATATCAAAGTTCAAATCTTTTTCTTGTTGAATTTTTTTAAGTTGTTTAATTTTATCTAGAACCTCTGGTATGAATTTTTGACCTCCAAAACCCGGATTAACACTCATGATTAAAACTAAATCTATTTGATTTAAAAATTCAGTAATTAATTCTATTTTCGACTCTGGATTAAGAGAAACTCCGACCTTTTTTTTTAAATCTTTAATCATTCTAATTGATTCCCCTAAGTTTTGAGTTGCTTCTGGGTGAATTGTGATTATGTCTGCCCCTGCGTCTGCATATGCTTTTATGTATTTATGTACTGGTGAAATCATCAAGTGTACATCAAACTTTAAAGAGCAGTGCTTTCGAAGTGCTTTAATAACTGGAGGACCAATAGTTAAATTTGGAACAAAATGACCATCCATGACATCCACATGGATCATGTCTGCTCCACCTTCCTCTAATCTTTTAATTTCGGTGCCTAATTGACTAAAATCAGCAGACAAAATTGAGGGTGAAATTTGTATATTTTTCATTGATAACTAGATTTACTAGTATCAATTTTTAAAATTTAATTGAATTAAAAAATTGATAAATTTGTCTCGATATTTCACTTTCGAGAGGAAATGACAGCATACCCATAACAGAATAGCCCAGGATCCAGGGCATTAAATAAAATCTAATCATATAAAAAAACCAAGCCACATATAAGGGTACTAAAGGACCTATAATAAATGATGGAGTAATGGGTTTAAATAGTCTGATTAAAGGATTTGTATATTTAACAAATACTCTCATAAAAAAGAATTCAGAATCCTCTTTTTGAAAGATGTTCATCGCAACTCGACCGATTAATGTCCACATGATTATACCAAAGAAATAATCAATAAAATATATAAACGGATGAAAGTTTGCTGACATTTAAGATTTATATTTGAAAAAGAAAAGAAAGAAAAGGGGCGAAATTAATCGCCCCTTATAAAGTTTATTTACTGTTTTCCAAGAATTGTTTTACCACTTGGTACACGCACTTCATCAACCATTTTTTGAGTTGCTTTGTCTGGCTCTTGAGTCATTAAACTCACAACCACCATCGCAACCAAACTAACAGCTGATCCGAAGATACCAAATGTTAATTGAGTAATTCCTAGGAATCCACTTCCACCAGTTCGTACCCAAACTAAGTACCAAGTACCAGCAGCTAGACCTCCTAACATACCAGCAATAGCACCTTGTCTGTTAGCTCTCTTCCACCATACACCAAGTACAAGTGGGAAGAATAATCCAGACATTGCAAAGTCAAATGCCCAGATGACCGAACCTAAGATACCCTGGATCTCCATTGCAGCAATAGTTGCTCCAGCAAAACCAATTACTACAAGTAGTACCCTTGCTACAACTAGTCGTTTTGCAGTTTCCGCTTTTGGATCAATGATCTTATAGTAAACATCATGTGATATAGCATTTGCAATTGCTAAGATCAAACCATCGGCTGTTGACATGGCAGCTGCCATACCTCCAGCGGCAACTAGACCTGAGATTACGTATGGTAATCCAGCGATCTCTGGTGTTGCTAATACAACGGCTTTACCACCCATGAAGAACTCGTTTAATTCTACAGTTCCATTTCCGTTAAAGTCGCTGATAAACATTAAGTTTGCTTGGTTCCAGTTTTGATACCAATCTATCGCTTGAACTTCTGCAATTGATTTACCGATAATACCAGTTGATAATGTCGGATCGATCAATGACAACTTAGATAGTGTAGCTAACATTGGAGCAGAAGAATAAAGTAGGAAGATAAAGAATAGTGACCAACCTACTGATTTTCTAGCTGCTTTAACACTTGGAGTAGTAAAGTATCTCATCATCACGTGAGGTAATGATGCTGTTCCCATCATCATCGCCAATGCTAATGAAATAAATGCCCAAGGTGTTGCGTTAACTGCAGAGTGAGCTTTAGTTATGCCTGCTAAGCCTTTAGGTACCGTTGCTAGATCAGCAGCAGAGTTTTTGATAAAACCAAACTGTGATTCTAACTCACCAATTCTAGCCACTTCATCAGCTAACATAAAGTGCGGGAAGAAACCTGCACCCATTTTGTTACTGATCCAGAATACTGGAAGTAAGTAAGCTATAATTAGTACGATATATTGTGCAACCTGTGTCCAAGTTACCCCTCTCATACCACCTAACATCGAACATAATAAGATACTTATTAGTCCAATATAAACTGCGTATTGGAATGGGATATCAAGTGCAACAGATGCAATAGTACCTGTAGCGTTGATTTGTGCTGTTACATAAGTAAATGAAGCAACAGTTAAAACCACTACTGCACTAAACCTAGCTAAATTACCACCGTATCTTGTACCTATAAAATCTGGAACTGTATAACAGCCAAATTTTCTTAAGTAAGGTGCTAATAAAGATGCAACTAACACGTAACCACCAGTCCAACCTACAAGTAGAGCCATATAACCGTAACCTTTAAAGTAAATACCTCCAGCCATTGCAACGAATGAAGCACCAGACATCCAGTCTGCTGCTGTGGCCATTCCATTAAATACTGTTGGTACTTGCCTTCCAGCTACGTAATACGCATCTGCTTGGGCTGTTCGTGACAGGTAGCCGATCAATGCATAGATGAACACGGTAAATGCCACAAAAGCAATACCAATTGCTTTAGCAGTCATACCCATCTGTTCTGCAATTGCCATAATAATTATGAAACCTATAAACCCTCCGGTATAGATTCCATAAATCTTAGGCAAGTTGTCTATAAAATTACCCTGTTTCATTATTCATCCTCTCTTTCGCTGAAGCCAAATTCCTCATCGATTTTTTCTTGTCTATTCGCAAACCAGAAAATTAGAATTACGAATGCGCCAAGAGATCCCTGACATGTAAACCAGTATGTCCACGGATAACCGAAAGGTCCTGTGACCTCGTTCATTTCAGCTCCAAAAAGGAAGATGCCAATTGAGAATACAAACCAGATTGCTAATGTTATCATCAGCAAACCTCTGGATTTCTCCCAATGTTTTTCTTGATTTGACATATTTACCTCTCTATTTAGTTATAACTGGCAAAACCATAACCATTATGAGGCTTTTGAAAAGACTTAAATTTAACCACAATAGGTACTTATTTACTTACTTTTTTAAGGTATAAATGCCACACACGGGGTAAATTATGTCAAAATATAAGCTAACTTGGAAAGATCTGACAGCAACAGATTTTAAGACATATTTATTCGCGATGTTTAAAGCGTTCATTCCAAAAAAAAAAATCAAAGATTTGGATGAACTTGAGGTCTTCATTCAAACTAAATCTGCATGGGTTACGCAAGTGACTTTATATAACTATTTAAAAACTCGAATGGGAACAAGATATGTTCTTCATTTTGACAATGATGAATTCATGGGATCCGTCAATCTTGCTAAGTGGAATATTTATTCTGTAGCACTTCAAGATTTATCTTTTTTTACTTTTTCGTATTTGAGGGTAAATTTTAATTATCAAGACACCGATAAGGCAAAAGAAATTTTTAATAAAATATTAGATGATGAAATTTCAAATAAAATGCCATTAGATATTGTTGACCAGGCTAGAATAGATTTTGATAACAGATTTCAAAATATTAATTGGGATACTTATTATACAGATTTACCATTTAATCCAAGCGCACTATCATTATATAAATGGGCACCAATTGCTGAAGAGTTAAAAACATTAGATCGTAAAATTGTCTTAAACTCTATGATATTAAAGTGGGATGTTATTAAACAAGAATTTCAAAACTTAATTCAGTTTTAAATATTTTTCCTATTATCAACTAAACTATCAACAACGCTTGGATCGGCTAAAGTAGTGGTGTCACCTAATTGTCCATGTTCGTTTGCTGCGATCTTTCTTAAAATTCTTCTCATTATTTTACCTGATCTAGTTTTTGGAAGACCCGGTGTAAAATGTATCAAGTCAGGAGTTGCAAGTGGTCCAATCTGTTTTCTGACCCAAAGTTTTAAATCTCTTTCGAGATCTCCAGTTTCAGTTTCACCTGCATTTAAAGTCACATAACAATACAATCCGTTTCCTTTAATATCATGTGGGTAACCAACTACTGCTGCTTCAGCAACTTTTGGATGAGCGACAAATGCACTTTCAATTTCGGCTGTACCCAAATTATGTCCAGATACAATAATTACATCATCAACTCGTCCAGTGATCCAGTAATATCCATCTTTATCTCTTCTACATCCATCACCAGTAAAATATTTTCCATTAAATTGTGAAAAATATGTGTCGATAAATCTTTGATGGTCTCCATAAACAGTTCTCATTTGACCTGGCCATGATTGAGCAATACATAATCTTCCTTCTCCTGCGCCCTTTATCTCTTTTCCGTTTTTATCAACGATGACAGGCTTAATTCCATAGAAAGGTTTTGTTGCTGAACCAGGTTTTAATGGTATGGCTCCTGTTTGAGGAGCAATTAATATTCCACCAGTTTCAGTTTGCCACCAGGTATCTACGATCGGGCTTTTAGAGTCACCAACTGTTTTGTAATACCACATCCATGCCTCAGGATTAATTGGCTCACCAACAGTCCCAAGTAATTTTAAAGATTTTCTAGAGGTTTTTTTGACTGGTTTATCACCCTCACGCATTAAAGCTCTAATAGCTGTTGGAGCGGTGTAGAAAATATTAACTTTATATTTATCAACAATTTGCCACCATCTTGAAGTGTCAGGATAATTAGGAATTCCCTCAAACATTATTGTTGTAGCACCATTAGCAAGAGGTCCATAAATAATATAACTATGTCCAGTCACCCATCCAATATCAGCAGTACACCAATAAATATCTTTTGGTTTATAATTAAAAATATATTGGTGAGTCATTGATGCATAAACCATATATCCACCAGTAGTATGAAGAACTCCTTTTGGTTTACCAGTTGAACCTGAAGTATATAAAATAAATAAAGGATCCTCTGCATTCATTTCTTCTGGCTCACAATGATTAGGAACATCTTTTATTAAATCATGATACCAAACATCTCTTTCTTCATTCCAATTGATGTAATTTCCAGTTCGTTTAACGACAATACATTTTTTTACATTTGGACAACTTGTTAGAGCTTCATCAGTTGTATATTTTAATGGAATAGTTTTTCCCCCTCTAACACCTTCGTCTGCAGTGATTATATATTCGGACTCGCAATCATTCACTCTACCTGAAATTGACTCTGCAGAAAAACCACCAAATATTATTGAATGAACTGCACCAATTCTAACACATGCTAGCATTAAAATCGCAAGCTCTGGTATCATCGTTAAATAAATTGTAACTCGATCACCCTTTTTAATTCCAAGTTTTTTTAAACCATTTGCAGCTTTTGAAACTTTTTGGTGTAATTGTTTGTAGGTTATTTTTTGACTATCTTTTGGATCATCGCCAACCCAAATAATTGCAGTTTTATCTTTTTTATCTTTTAAATGTCTATCGATACAGTTTGCAGATGCATTTAAAGTGCCATCTTGATACCATTTAATTTTTA
>CABZSY010000008.1 GCA_902528505.1 uncultured Pelagibacteraceae bacterium | reverse complement strand
CTGTTCATTTTCATAAAACTCGTCTGCAATTTCAGCTTTAGTGTATCCAAGTGCCAAAAGTAAAGTGGATGCGAAAATTTTCTTTTTTCTGTCTATTTTGAAATATAAAAAATCTTTTACATCATATTCAAAATCTAACCAAGATCCCCTATTTGGTATTACTCGACAATTAAATAAAAGCTTGCCACTTGCATGGGTTTTACCTCTGTCATGGTCAAAGAAAACACCAGGACTTCTATGCATCTGGTTCACTACAACACGTTGAACACCATTAGTAATAAATGTTCCACTATTTGTCATCATAGGAACTTCACCCATGTAAACTTCTTGTTCCTTAGCTGACAAAATGTCTTTTGTATTGTTATCTTGATCTATTTCATAAACAACTAGTCTTAAAGTACATTTTAAAGCTGACGAATAAGTAAGTCCTCTTGTAATGCATTCATCAACGTCAAATTTTGGTTTTTCTAATCTATAAGAAACATATTCTAATGTTGCTTTGTCATTTAAATCTTCAATTGGGAATATACTTTTAAAAACTCTATCAAAGCCTTTTGTTAAATCTACAGCATCAACATTAAATTCTGTAAGCTCTTTGTATGAGTTTTTTTGAACTTCTATTAAGTTTGGTATTGATAAACTTTCTTTTAGTTTCCCAAAACTTTTTCTTATATTTTTCTTTTCAGTAAAAGATAATTGCATTTATGTTTATTAATACTGATTAAAAATAACCAGTATTTGAATTCTTTCTTATTAATTTATTTAAGTTCTACTTTAGCGCCTGCAGCTTCTAACTTAGCTTTGATCTCTTCAGCTTCTTTTTTGTTTACACCCGATTTGACTTCTTTTGGTGCTCCCTCTACTAGATCTTTAGCTTCTTTTAATCCTAATGAAGTAGCTGCTCTTACTTCTTTAATAACATTAATTTTTTTATCACCTGCAGAAACTAACATGATGGTAAAATCATCTTTTTCTTCTGCTGGTGCTGCACCACCTGCTGCTGCTGGAGCTGCTGCAGCCATTGGAGTTACACCCCATTTTTCTTCTAGTTGTTTTGAAAGTTCAGCTGCTTCTGCAACTGTTAAACTTGAAAGATCTTCAATAATTTTGTTAAGGTCAGGCATATAAATTACTCTTTGGGTTGTGTTTCAGAATTTTCTGCGGTCAAATTACTCATTTTTTCCGAATGTGCAAGTAAAATGCTAATTAATTTAGATGCAGGTGCGTTTAAAATGCCCACAATATTAGCTCTAGCTTCGTCTAAAGTTGGTAAACTTGCTACATTTTGGACACCAGCCTGATCTAAGACTTCATTATCCATTATGCCGCCAATTAATTTTAAATTTTCATTATCTTTTGCAAATTTTGAGAGAATCCTTGCTGACATAATTGCATCTTCACCAAAAGCAACTGCTGTTGGGCCAGTGAACAAATTTGTCAAATCTTTACATTTAGTTTTTTCTAAAGCGAGCTTTGTAATTCTATTTTTTGTAATTTTAAAAACAATTCCATGTGCTCTCATTTTTTTTCTTAAATCATCTAACTGAATCATTGTTAAACCTTGATAATGAGTAACCATTACAGCTTTGCTGTT
The DNA here is from genome assembly GCA_902528505.1 of uncultured Pelagibacteraceae bacterium. Classification (GTDB taxonomy): domain Bacteria; phylum Pseudomonadota; class Alphaproteobacteria; order Pelagibacterales; family Pelagibacteraceae; genus Pelagibacter. The sequence continues at coordinate 25,406 of CABZSY010000008.1, read as the reverse complement.
CTCAAATTTTGAAGTCATTTCTTCAATATAATTTTTTTTTTGTTCTTTGTTCATCATAACTATATCGACTTGCCCAATTTAACTTTATAAGAAACACCCATCGTTGAAGTTGCAAAAACATTTTTAATTAAATCACCTTTTAAAGTATTGTTTGATTTCTCTTTTTCCAAAGTATCTAAAATAACATTATAATTTTTTATTAATTGATCGTCACTAAAAGATTTTTTTCCAATGCTTACTCCAATATTACCGTCTTTATCGTTCCTAATTTCAACCTGACCTGATTTTGCGTTTTTTACAGCCTCTTTAATATTGTCAGAAACAGAACCAAGTTTTGGATTTGGCATCAATCCTTTAGGTCCTAAAACTTTTCCTAGCTTTGAGAGCTTTACCATCATTCCAGGTGTGCAAATTAATTTTTCAAAATTTAATTCACCACTTTTAATTTTTTCAACAAACTCATCGCTACCCACAATATCTGCCCCAGCATCTTTAGCTTCTTTAGCTTTATTGTCTTCACAGACAACGGCCACTTTTACTTTTTTACCTGTACCACCCGGTAAATTAACAACTGTTCTTATATTAATCTCACTTTTCTTTTGTTTATTGTTTATTTGAAAACTTAAATCTAAAGACTCATCAAATTTTGTAGTACAATTTTTTTTAAGCTCAGTAATCAATTTTTCAAAAGACTCTGCATTTAAATCTCTTGTTTTTTCTGGTAATTTTTTAAATCTTTTGGAAGACATTATTCTTTTACCTCTATGCCCATTGATCTTGCTGATCCTGCTATGATTTTCACTGCTTCGTTAATGTCATGAGCGTTAAGATCGTTCATTTTTTCCTTTGCAATATCTTCTAATTGTTTTTTAGAGATTGAAGCTACAATATTTCTTCCTGGTTCTTTTGATCCACCTTTAAGTTTAACTGCTTCTTTAATATAATATGATGCGGGAGGTGATTTAATCTTAAAATCAAATTTTTTGTCTTTGTATACTGTGATTTCAACAGGAACAGGTTTGCCTACCATTGTTTTTGTTTTGTCATTGAAAGCTTTACAAAATTCCATGATGTTAACACCTCGTTGACCTAAAGCAGGTCCTACCGGAGGAGCTGGGTTAGCTTGACCACCTTTGATTTGTAATTTTATAAATCCACTAATTTCTTTTGCCATTAACTTTCTTTCTCAACTTGGTTATATTCTAAATCTACTGGTGTTGGACGTCCAAATATAGAAACTGATACTTTAAGTCTAGACTTTTCTTCATCTATTTCTTCAATCATTCCACTGAATGACGCAAAAGGGCCGTCAACAACTTGAATTTTTTCACCAACGCTGTATTCTATACCAGATTTTGGCTGTGCCACACCATCTTTTATTTGGCCTAAGATCTTTTCTACTTCTTTATCTGAAACAGGAACCGGAATACCTTTTGAACCAAGGAAACCACTCACTCTCTTTATATTCTTAATCATATGATAAATGTTGTTATCCATCTCACTTTTAATTAATACGTATCCAGGAAAGTATTTCTTCTTTCTTTGAATTCTTTTTCCTCTTTTTACTTCAGTAACGTCATGAGTTGGAACAACGATTTCCTCAAATTTTTCGCTAATTTTTGCTTTATCTGCTTCTTCTTTAATTAATGAAGCAACTTTATTTTCAAAGCTAGAATGAGATTGAACAATGTACCAATTTTTCATTAAATGCTCACCTTAAGTAAAAGTTCTAGAAAAAACTTTAAAACCTGATCTAAAAGTAAAAAAAATAAAGACATTACAACAGCCATTGCAAATACCATTAAGGCACCTTGCAAAGTCTCTTTCCAAGTTGGCCAAGTAACTTTAAATGCCTCTTGTTTGACTTCTTGTATAAATTTAATCGGGTTTCTCATACTTATTTGGCTCTAATTGGCAGGAGCGGAGGGACTCGAACCCTCAGCCTCCGGTTTTGGAGACCGGCGCTCTACCAATTGAGCTACACTCCTATTTATAGAGTTACTCTATAATTTTAGTTACTACTCCTGCTCCAACAGTTCTTCCACCTTCACGAATAGCAAAATTTAGTTTTTCAGCCATTGCAATCGGTGTAATTAATTTAACTGTGAATTTAGCATCATCACCTGGCATAACCATTTCAGTTCCCGCCGGTAATTCTACTTCACCTGTTACATCTGTTGTTCTAAAATAAAACTGTGGTCTGTATTTAGTAAAGAAAGGAGTATGTCTTCCACCCTCATCTTTTTTAAGTACATATGCCTGAGCTTCAAATTTAGTATGTGGGGTAATTGATCCAGGTTTGCAAAGAACTTGACCTCTCTCGATATCGTCTCTTTCTATTCCTCTTAATAAAATTCCAACATTATCACCAGCTTCTCCTGTATCTAAAAGTTTTCTAAACATTTCAACTCCAGTACAAACTGATTTTTTTGTCTCTTTAATTCCAACGATTTCAACTTCTTCTCCAGTTTTAATCACACCTGACTCTACTCTGCCAGTTGCAACTGTTCCTCTACCAGAAATTGAAAATACATCCTCAACAGGCATTAAGAAAGGCTTATCAACTTCTCTAGCTGGTTGTGGGATATGTTCGTCAACAGCTTTCATTAATTCTAAAATTGAATTTTTTCCAATTTCATCATCTCTTCCTTCAACAGCTGCTAAAGCAGAACCTTTAACGATTGGAGTTTTATCTCCAGGATATTTATAAGAAGTTAAAAGTTCTTTAATTTCTTCTTCTACAAGTTCAATCATTTCTTTATCATCAACTTGATCAACTTTGTTAAGATAAACAACAATTGCCGGAATACCAACTTGTCTACCTAAAAGAATATGTTCTCTAGTTTGTGGCATTGGACCGTCTGCAGCATTTACAACTAAAATCGCACCGTCCATTTGTGCTGCACCAGTAATCATATTTTTAACATAGTCAGCGTGACCTGGACAATCTACGTGAGCATAGTGTCTCTTTTCAGTCTCATACTCAACGTGAGCAGTTGAAATTGTTATTCCTCTTTCTTTCTCCTCTGGCGCTTTATCAATTTGATCATAAGCAACCGCAGTTCCACCACCTGCTTGTGCTAACACATTTGTGATTGCAGCAGTAAGAGTTGTTTTACCATGGTCGACATGACCAATAGTCCCAATGTTACAGTGGGGTTTATTTCTTACAAATTTTTCTTTCGACATTACTTTTTTACCTCAGTTTTATTTGTTTCATTACTAATTTTTTTCTTGGAGCGGGTAAAGGGAATCGAACCCTTACATCCAGCTTGGAAGGCTAGCGTTCTACCATTGAACTACACCCGCACAACCCCAAGAGTAACACTCCATTGCTACTTAAAATTCTACTGAATGGTGGAGGGGGAAAGATTCGAACTTTCGAAGACCGAAGTCAACGGGTTTACAGCCCGCCCCATTTGACCGCTCTGGAACCCCTCCTATGGGGAAGTGTCCCCTGTTCAATAAAGCTTCAAACAACATGCGTTTTATATATTTTATTTATGCAAATGCAACACGTGATTTAATAGGCAAATATTCAAAAAAACGTGTAAAACTCATAGTAATTTATGAACAAATCCACCTTTTTTATAGTTGGTCAACATGCTGTTACAGAAGCTCTTCGAAACCCACAAAGAAAAGTTTTAAGAGTTTTTTTAACTGAAGAAGCTAAAAAAAATATTCACAGAAAAAATCAAAATAAAAACCTTTTAGAAGACGTTAAAGTTTATTTTAAATCAAAAAAAGAATTAGATAAATATTCATCTAAAGAAGATTTGATGCACAATGGCTATGTTGCAGAGATAGAGCATTTAGATCAGCTTGATCTTAAACAATTTATAAAAGATAAAAATAATCTCACATTTGTTTGTTTAGATGAAGTGACAGACCCAAGAAATATTGGTTCTTTAATTCGGAGCGCAGCTTCATTTAAAATAGATGGTTTGATAATAAAAGAAAGACATTTTCCAAGTGACAGTAAGTTAATGTATAAATCTGCAAGTGGATGCATGGAACACTTAAATATTTTTGAAGTATCCAATATAAATTCAACACTCAAAAATCTAAAAGAAAAAAATTTTTGGGTTTATGGTTTCGATGCAAGTGGTGAAAAGGATTTTACAGATATAAAGTGGGAAGGAAATAATATTTTATTATTTGGGTCTGAAGGTTTTGGTATGAGACAACATACTGGTAAATATGCCGATTTCTTTGTTAAAATTAATATGAATGATAAGATAGAAAGTTTAAATATCTCTAATAGTGCCTCAATTGTCTTTCATCATTTAAGTTATATTAAAAAAAAGAGTTGATTATTTAATAAATAGTTAATAATTATTGCGCATGCCCTTGTAGCTCAGTTGGTAGAGCAATTGATTTGTAATCAATAGGTCCGCGGTTCGAATCCGTGCGGGGGCACCATTAAATTTTTACCAAGCGGTTAGCTTCCAACACCTCTCTGCATCTTCAAGACGAACATAACAACCTAAAAAAGACATTATTTTGAAAGCAAAAAAACCACCAACTAAAACTATTACTATTAATATAATTGGATTAATTTTTTTCATAATTAAATTCTTTTAGACTTAAGTTTAAATTCATTATAGATTTTTTTTAAATAATTATCATTTTTAGGATTTGTAGGCATTATTCTAAGTGCAATATTCATTCTCGGTATATTTGAAATATTCTTTTTTGCAAAATGAACAATATTGCAATGATGTATTAATAAATCACCTGCTTTTAATATAGGATTAATTGGCATTTCGTCTTTAAGATCTTTTATATCAATCCCACTAGAAAAACCTATGACATTAGAGGGATGATGATTAAAGTTTTTATGATTAGATCCTGGATAAAATCCTAGATTTCCCATTTCTTCATTTTGGTCATTTAAAGCAACATACGCAGTTAGAGCAAAATTTTTTTTTAAATCAAGTCCAAAATAAAAATTATCTTGATGTGGTGGGGTAATTGATGTGCCAGGTTTTTTCTGATGAAGTTCGACACGATCTAAGTAAAAATTAAAATTTATAAGGCTATTCAATATATTAAACAATGGTTTATTAATTAAAAAGTTAATGTTTTTAAACCAAAAATTTACGTGATTTAAATATTTTAATGAGTTGTTTTCAATTCCATAGTCGAATTTATTAAAAGTTTTATCTACAATTTTGTCTACAATTTCTTTTTCTTTCGAAATAATTTCTTGTTTAGCATTATCTATCAATTGTTTATCGTAGAAATTTGGAAGATAAATAAAACCATTTTTTGATAAATTTTCTAAATGTGTCATGCTTTTCTAAGTTGTTTCTCTTCGTAGTTGCTCAATTTTAATTTTTTTTTGTAAACTTCGATTTTTATCATAGAGAAGATTGAACTTAATTTTGTTGTTGGTTTTAACTGTAATTGACTTTGCATTTCTTACTTCAAGATTATCAGCAACTGCACTTATAGGTCTTTTGATTGGATTTAAGTTTATAATAGTAATTTTTGATTTATCGTTGACAATTTTCCCTTTCCATCTTCTGGGTCTAAAAGGACTGATTGGAGAAATTGATAATTTTTTTGAATTTAAGCTTAATATTGGGCCATGCACCGATAAATTATAAGCTGTGCTACCTGCGGGAGTCGAAACTAAAACGCCATCAGAAACTAATTTTTTAATTATTTTTTTTGATCCGTGTTTAATTGATAACGATGCAGCCTGCCTACTTTGTCTTAAAACAGAAACCTCATTAATAGCCAAAGATTTTTTAATTTGATTATTTTTATTTTTAACAAGCATCTCTAAGGGAGAAATTGAAATCATTCTAGCTTTTTTTAAATTATTAAATATATTTTTTGATGCAAATTTATTCATCAAAAATCCATAACTACCAGAATTAATTCCATAAAATTGCTTTTTTTGATTTTTATTTTTTTTAAGTGTCTGAAGCATAAAACCATCACCACCGATAACAATAGTGATATCCAAATTACTAAATGATCTAGATTGTAATTTTTTTATAAGAATAGATTTTATTTTTAATGATTTTTTATTTTTATCTGAAATTATTTTTACATTAAATATTTTCATAACATCTAAAACAATTTATTATCAACTGCTGACATAATTAACAAAGGAAATCTTCTAGCTTTGTGATTTAAATGTTCCTGTTTTATAATAATATTATTGTTTTTATATTTGACAATTGCGTCATCAATGGACTTATCATACTTCTTTGTTTCAAGCCTAATATTCCTAAATTTATCTAAAAAGAACAGAGAATTATAAGAGATTATTAAACTTATAATTACAAGTAATAAATTCTTTGCATACCTATTCATTGATATATTAATAAACAAAAATAAACTTAGTAGCCCAAAAATTTGAAAAAAATCTTTATAGCGGTCGTATATTTGAACCTTACCTATGGCAATTGAAAAGATGGTTAAAAATGAAAAAATAATAAATAGTAAAAAAAATGAATTATTTTTGTATTTTTCAAAGAATTTTGTTTCATTTTTAAAAAAATATATAGACATAGTTATTAGTAAAAATAATCCTAATAAGATATTATTTTGATGAAAAAAACCTTTAAAAATCAAATATAAAGATCTTGAAATTGACCTTTCAGTTATATTTGAGGTTTCATATATTGATGAAATTTTTAGATAATACGAAATTAAATAATAAAATATTGTTCCTAATAAAATTAGAGTGCAATAAACAATATTTTTATTCTTTTTTTCAATAATAAATTTAATAAAATAAAATACTGAAAAAGTTAAGAAAAATATTACAGATACAGCAGCCATATTAAAAATACTGCAAATACTTAAAATACTGATTATTAGAATTTTTTTTAATCCAACAAATCTATCAAAAGAATAAAATGCTAAACTAATTATTAATATTTGATAATAAAAATGAGATTCTGATATATGATAAAAATTTGATAAAGAAGAGGGAAATATTGAAAAAATTATTAAGATAATTAAAATCCAACTAGATTTAATCTCTTTATAAAATAAAATTGTTATTACAAACGCAAGTGTTATTGCTGGAATTATTTGAATAATTATCGTCCATATCTTTGAAAGCCATAAATAATCACTCATATAGAAAAGAATTAAATAAGTAAGTTTAGTAAAAATTTGAAATTGATTTCTTAAGGAATGAGAAAAGATAAAAGAATAATCATCATTTTTAAGTTGTATAAAATACTCTAAGTGCTGCCATTCATAAAACCATGGATAACTACTAAGAGAATAAGTAAGAAATAAAGTTCTAGATAATAAAATTATTAAAAAAAAAAATAAAAAAAAATAATATTTATTTAATGTTTCTAATTTTTTTACAATTGACATTAAAAATTATTGGTGCCCTCGGCCAGACTCGAACTGGCACTCCGCAAGCGGCAAGGATTTTAAGTCCTTTGTGTCTACCAATTTCACCACGAGGGCATTAATGAATTTCATGAGTATTTATGCTAATATTTATATTTCAACAAGTCTAATAAGTAAAATTTTTTTATTTTATCTCCCTGACTTCTAGTTGGCTTCTAGTTATCCTATAAAATCCTTTTAATAATTTAAACTTTTATGTTTTGATCCTTTTTAATCTTTAAACACTCTTCGTACTGTTTTCTCATATGCTTTGGTCTAATTAAATGAAAACCCTCCTCGGCATGACAGGCAATACATAAAATTTCAAGATTTACCTCACTGTTATTTCCAGGATTTCCATCCCTATGGTGACAATGTAATAATTTACGATGATTCATTTGATTTAAACTTACGTTACATCTACTGCACCTGTACTTCCAAGCTTCTTTAAGTTTTCTACTGGTTGTTCTAAAATCTGGATTATAATTAGGATCTGGATAACTAAAATCATCATATTTGGGTCTGTGAATTAAACTTTCAGAATATTCGTTGAAAAATTCTTTTATATTAAAATTTTTCTTGGCTAATCTAGCCTCAGAATTAATACCATTTCTTGAATAACCAGATCCTTTATAATTTAATTTAATTAAACAATTTAAACACACAGATAATTTAGTAACTAATTTAATCTTTTTACTAGAATGTTTTGACTCTCTTGCAAAAATACTAAATTTTCCATTCTGATTTGCAGTGACTGTATATCTATCAAATCTACCATTATTTCTCATTTGCTCTAGTGTTTTGCAGTGACCAACAATATGAAATTTATAAGATTTTCCACCCAATGGGTCTCTCCTTACCTCGTCTGCTGTAATCCATTGGTCTTTTATAAAAAGAAGGACCTGTTGTCCTTTCTTAAAAATAAAATCATTTTCATCAAATGTAAGTTCCTCAAATTCTACGTCCAAACCTTCAATTGTAAAAAGTTTAGATAAATCTAATTGCTTTGATTTTAAACCAGTTGTCCATTGGGTTTTGCTTGCCCCCATTTTTTGTATCAATTTCTCAAGTTCTGGAAAATTAGCGTTAATTTTCATTTTCTCTACCCTCGAAAACATTTCTTAATTTTGTTATTATATATGCACTATCAACCTTGACTCTAAATTCTGTTCTTTGAGATCTTGTTATATCTTCTGTACCACTTTTGTTTAACAGACGTTTGCTAAAGGACATTCCATTCGCAATAATTTTTTCTTTAGCCCATTTTTTGTTTATTCCAAGATCCAATCCTAGAACATATATTAATACATTTTTAGATCTATCTTGTGACAATCCCATATTTTTAATATATGCATCATCAATATTTAACGCTTTTTCCCACTTAGATGAGGTGTGTCCCTCGATCCTTAATTCCTCTATATCTTTCCTGTAATTCCATAAAACATTTAAATATCTTGGATAAAAATTATCTAGTATCAATCTAAACTCATTTTTAACGTCTGCTGAACCTGTTGAAAATTGAATTCTTGGCTCCCTAAATGAAACTGTCAAAGTTTCCTTATCAATTTCAGCTACCCATTTTTTTAAATCATCTTTAAATTCCTCATTTAGATCATTATAGATTCTGTCTTGTAAAATTTCGAAACTTTTTAGTTTATCAAGTTGATCCTTTAAATTGACAATTGCTATAAACAAAAAAACAATCATTAATCCTGCCATCATATCTGCTATGGAAATCCATTGATCCTCTTGATCATCTTGCTGCTGAAATATAGATTTTAATTTCATGATTTTTTATTCTTTAGATTGTTATTTTTTCTTGATAAAGAATTGATTAGATTTTGAAGTTGTAGTGTAAGTGGCGCGTAATCATTAACAAATTTTTCTGATAATGATGCAAGATTTGAACCCATAACTTCCATAACTTTTTTCAGTTCTTTCTCCATTGCCTCGTCAAGATTTTTCACTTGATTCATTAAAGTGTCCCCTGTCTCTTTTACAGTCTGTTTAACACTATCTTTTATCTCATTTGACATATTCTCAATTTCTGTTGATGAATTTGAGAGTTTTTCAATCATTGTATCAAGGTTTTTTTCAATAGACGGCATAGCATCAACTGCTTTATCTTTCATTTCAGCAAAAGCTTCTAATTGATTATTTAAATTATCTATTTGTGTTTGAACCGTAGTAAGAATATCTTTCAGAGACTCCGTAGATTTAGGTAAACTTTCCATATTTTCAGAAATTTCTTTTAGAGTTTCTTGTGATGATTTTATTGATTGAACGGCTAAATCAATTTGTTCATTCATTTTATCTACATGTTCTTTATAATTTTTTTGCCACTCAACTAAATTTTCAACAGAATTACTGAGGTCTTTAAAACTTTCACCCAACTGATCGTTAATTTTAGCGTTGAAGTCTTCCATTACTTGTTTAACTGCCTCAACTAATGCATTTATATTGTTTTGTGCCATTTCCTTCGCAAATTCAGAAAATGACTTTTGCATTTCATTTAAACTATCTACTGTTTCACTTCTTAATTTTTGTAATTGAGTAACTACAGAACTTTCTTTTTCTCCTGAAATTGCATTTTTAACTTCAGTCATTTTTGCTAATAAGTCACGAACATCTGCTTCTTCTTTTCCTCTGGTTTTTTTTGGATTTACTAAAATTATCCCACGATAAATTAAACTTAAAAATAGACCTACTATACTTGTAGCAAAAGCAACCTTTAAACCATCTAACAGTCCGGGAATACTCTCGTCTACTTTGTTTACATTAAAATCAATCAAAGCAAAAAAGATTCCTAAAAAAGTTCCAAATATTCCAATTGAAACTAGTAAAGAAGGTGTAAATCTTGCGTATCTTTGAGCCTTATCAACATCTGATGAAAAATACTTATATAAAGAAACACCAAAGCAAATAATTATTATAGATACTAGAGTTGTTATTTCGTTGTTATCAAATAATGCTCTGCCAAAACCAACCCAATTCATTTTCTATCTATACTTGGCTCTAAATTTTTCGTTAATATTATCTAGATAAACTCTAATTTTTTCTTTTTCAGAAACTTCTCTTCCTTCTTTAAGTTTTTTTTGTAAATTCTTTTTTTTTTGAGAATAGTAAATTGGTATAATAATCGAAAAAAGTAATAAAATTAAAACTAATAACATGCTCCAGGTTTCCATATTCTTTTAAAGAGATTATCAAATCATCTCCCTGACTTCTAGTCTACGTCTAGTTTGAGAGAATTTATTATTCATATTTTCCAATAAAAATAATTAAAGGTTTTTTTAAAGTGTAGGATTTAATGGGATTTAAGACTGTCTGAGACTGTATGAGACTATAAAATATCTCTACCCTATGTTTTTTAAGTCCTTTGTGTCTACCAATTTCACCACGAGGGCATTAATGAATTTCATGAGTATTTATGCTAATATTTATAATTCAACAAGCAGAATAAGTAAAATTTTTTAAGAACTCTAATTTATTTTATAAATTTTACGTCATTATTCACTAAAGTAAACTATTATAACAATAATATTATTTATGAATAAAACACTTGTTGCTACAGCTACTTATAATGAAATCAATAATATTGAAAAACTTATAAAAAAAATTAATAATCTTAAAGTAAAGACTGATATCTTAGTTATTGACGATTATTCACCAGATAAAACCTGGCTAAAGTTAATGAAATTAAAAAAAAAAAATAAAAATCTAAATTATATAGTGAGAAAAAAAAAGGCTGGTCTTGATAGTGCTCACAAAAAGATATTTTCATATGCATTAAAAAAAAAGTATCGATATTTAATTACTATGGATGCTGACTTATCACATGACCCAAAAATTATTCCTGTTTTTATTAAAAATATACAAAACTATGATTGTGTAATTGGATCTAGGTATATTAAAGGCGGTAAAAATGGACTTAAAGGTTTTAGGCTATTACTTAGTAAGTATGGCAATATATTAATTCGAAGAGTCTTAAACATTAATTTGAATGAGTTCACGACATCATATAGATGCTTTGATTTAAAAAAATTGAAAAAATTTCATTTCAATAAGGTTAAAGTTAAGGGATATAGCTTCTTTATGTATGCAATTTATCTTTTAAAAAAATTTAATTATTCAATAAAAGAAATACCAATTATTTTTCATGAAAGAGCTTATGGCAAATCAAAAATTCCTAAAATAGAGACTTTCAGGACACTTTTAACATTATTTTTGATTAAAATTAATTATTTTGACTAGTAGACTTTTTTAACAATAAATCAAAAACAAACGAAAGAAAAGTTTATAAATTAAAATTTTATTCATTTACTATTAAAATCTAATATTTTACAACTTTACCCCATAGGGATTGTGATGGTCCATAGCCTAGTCTTGCATCTTCCATTTTAAGAACTCTACTATGGTCAATCATCATATTTATACCTGGTCCATAAATTTCAATATATTTTGATAATACATCTTGATCATCAGCTTCAACCATAAACTGATTTAATTCTAATGGACTGATAATTTTGTCAATTATATTCCACCTATAATTTTTCTTATCAAGATTTTCTGTTAAGCCCTCAGATTCAAGTAATATTTTCCATGACCCTGCCTCGAGAAATTTTTTGGTTTGCATTTTAATTTTTTCTATAAATATTTCTTCCTCGATAACTTTGGAGTGTGCAAATGCAACACCAACCTCATTAATAACTTTTATACCTTTACTTGATGCGTTCTTGATTATTCTACACATTTCATCATCATCTAAGGAACGAGCTATACTTGAGATTTCGATTATATCTATGCCAAGACTTACAACTGTATCCAAATAATCATCTACTACTTCTTTTCCTCCAGATAATGCAACATCCATAATTGGATTTCCTAATGCAATTTGAACACTATGTTTTTTACAAGTTTCAATAAATCTTAAAAGAGACTTTTTGCTCATCATGGCACCTTGTTTTCCTGAAATCTTGAAGATATCGACAACGCTTGCATAAGCTTCTAGGTAATCATCAATGCAATTTCCTACCATCACAGGTGCTCTAACATAATTTATACCTGTCTCACGGGGTTTTTCCTCTCTTTTTATAAAAGGTAATTTAGGAAATGTTATATCAGTCATTATAAATTTTATTTAATTCAATTGTCCACCCAGCCACCAAGGTAAATCGATAAACAATCCGATCAATCCGTTTGGAAACTGTAAAGTTAGCAGTGAGGATAACAACCAGAGAATTACCATTAATGCTGCAGAAATGCAAATTGATGAAACATAAGCTTTCTTATTATGAAAAAGTATAAATAAATTAATAAAAAGTGCTGCAGCAATAGGAAAACCAAAAATAAAATTCATTAAGAGGAAACCAATAAAGCTTAAATAATAATAAATTTGAATTTTGAAATTACCACCAATTTCAAAAATATTTGATCGAGCAAATTTAATTAGGGTGTAATTTAAAAATGACAAATTTTTTAAATCTGCAATTTTTACTATAAGTATAAATATTAATAGAAAAAAAGCTATTAGACTGAGGCTTATTGGAAACAAGTTAGCTCTATAGTCTAAATTAATCGTAAACCATATCATTGATAAAGGAAGACATAATAATATAATATTATAATAAATTTGTGTAAGCTTTCCTTTAACAAAATCAGATCTATAATATTTGTCAAATTTCTGTTTCGTCAAAAGAACGATTGTAGCAAGACATAAAATTATTAAAATTATTGAAACTGGTCGAGTCAAAAAACTTAATCCATACACAGCTTGAGTTTGGTAACTTAGAAGTTCAACTTTAGTTGATAAAAAGAAACCTATTAAAAGAGCTGGCCTAGACCAGCCAAAATTTTTAAAGGTAATACCAATTAAACCAAAAGACATTAATCCAATAAAATCATACCAGTCTCTATTAAAGTTAAATGTTGCAAAAAAAATTAAACAAACCATGACGGGTGCAAGTATGTAATATGGAACTAATGTGAATTTAGAAATTTGAGATGAAAAGCCCATACAAATTCCAGCACCCAAGATATTTGCAATAGCTAAAGACCAAATCATTAGATAAGTAAGATCTAGGTTTGTCGTTACCATATCTAAACCAGGTTCAATTCCAATCAATACAAAACCTCCAAGTAATAAAACTTTGTTACCAGAGCCTGGTATTCCAAAAATCAAAGTTGGGATTAATGCACCTCCCTCTTTTGCGTTATTAGCAGACTCAGGTGCTATAACTCCTCGAATATCACCTTTACCAAATTGAGAAGTATCTTTTGTTGTTTGCTTTAAGTGACTATATGCAATCCAATCAACGACTGTTCCTCCTAAACCCGGTAAGGCTCCAACTAGACAACCAAGAGTAGAACATCTTAAAACTAAAAACCAATTTTTTACTACATCCTTCAAACCTGTGAACCAACCCTTTTTAGTATTAAGTGATTTAGCAATAGAGCCTTTAGCATCGAGAAGTCCAACAATTTCAGGAATTGCAAACAGTCCTAATCCGACAACAACAAGAGGTACTCCCTCTAAAAGATATAATGTATCAAAAGTATATCTTGGATCTCCAGTAATTGGAGCAGTGCCAATTGATCCAATAATTAGTCCTAAAAAACAAGAGGCAATACCTTTAAATAAATTGTCACCTGTAAGAGCTCCAACCATTAATAATGCAAGGACTACTAAAAGAAATTGTTCTCCAAATCCAAATGCCATTATTATTGGAATGGCGTAATAAATTGATATTGATAATATTAACGCTCCAAAAACACCTCCAAGCAATGAAGCACTGAAAGCCGCGCTCAGCGCTCTTGCTGCCATACCTTTTTTAGATAATGGAAATCCATCCATTACTGTTGCTTGAGAACCTGAGGTGCCAGGTACTCCCATTAGTACTGCAGGAAATGTATCTGAAGTCGTTGTTGGTGCCAGAACTCCAATCATCATGGCAAGAGCATGTGATGGTTCCATTGTAAAAACGAAAGGTAAAACCAGAGCTAATCCAGATGTTCCACCCATGCCTGGAAGTATACCAACAATTAAACCAAGTAAAGTACCAGCAAATAGAAAAGCTAAATGAGTAGGCTCAAAGAGTTGAAAAAGTGCAGCTAATAACTGTTCCATAAAAAAAGCTGCTAGCTAGTAGCTAGCAGCGCTTTTTTTATTTGTTCTATTGAACTCTATATGTGAATTTATGTTTCTTTAAAGCTGCATTTAATTGCTTTTTAGTAGTATCAGAAAATACTGCAGCCTTTTTAATAATTTCACCAGCTTCTTCTCCTATGATTAATGGAAATGGTCCAAGAGCTTTTTCAGCTTTAGCCTTAAACTCTGGGTCTTTTGTCATTTTAATAGCTGCATCTCTGTATGCTTTAACTATTTCATCCGATGCATCTTTTGGAAGCATCATTGCTTTAGATGCTTGAGACCATGCTGCGGCTATTGCATAATATGCTTCAAGGTCATCACCTTCAAGTTTTTTACCATTTACCTTTTCATACATTTCAGGAAATGTAGGTGCATTTGGTGCCAAAGGATTTCTAGAAACTGAACCATCAGCTCCTATAATTCCTAATGTCATTAAATCTACAACTTTTCCTTTTGCTATTTCAGGCTTAACTTTTTTTACATAATTCGCTGCTCCATGTGAACTTAGATGAATTTCACCTCTTAGGAATGCTTGATAACCTCCAGAAGATGAAAGACCAGGTATAGGTTTAGCTCCTTTTATACCAAGCTTATCATAGATCCATATGTGAAATAAATCTGCAGATGCAGGAGTTTTCAATGCATAGAGTGCCAACTTTCTTTCTTTAATTTTAGATAGATCGTGAGGTTCAGCTAAATCTGAACGTGTAAACCAATGAGTATTTTGTGGTAGCAAAACTACTGGTCTATATTCACTAAGATTATATTTAACAAGTGGATTTCCAGTAGCAACATTAACTATAACTGAAGTTGAGCATCCAAAAATAAATGTTCCATCTGCTTTAGCATTTTTTTCAAAGTAATTTGAACCTTTAATAGCTCCACCTCCTGGTATATGCATGATTTGAACATCAGGATTTCCAGGTAAGTATTTTTTTAAGAAAGGTTGAATGAATCTTGCAAATCTGCTGGTACCACCACCTTCTTTAAATGGTACGACCCATGTAATTGTTTTGCCTGAGAAATTCACATCTGCGCTCGCAACAGATACAAATGAGAATAACGACATTATTATAAGTATTAAAATTTTACGCATATTTTCCCCCCTCGAGAATGTTGATTTTGAACTATAACTTGTTCATTATGGGTTTTTCAACTAGTATATTTCAAAATTAAACAGTAAGTTGAAAAATGCTGAAAATACTTGAGAATTGATACTTTTGACTTATACAAAGTTATAAAAAAACATGTCAAAAACCACATATTCAATAAAAAAAATTTTTAATTTAAACAGTATTGGGCCAAAGCCTCGAAAAAAATCACAACTATGGATGAAAGACGTAGGTTTTGATGAAGCGCCATGGTATCGCGAAAAAATGGGACTTCGAGATTTAGAAGATTTTCTAGAAGTCGCTGATAATAGGATAGATCATGTAAAAATTACAACATTGCAAGTTATGGGTCACCCAAAGGAGTGGTTGGAACGTAAGATTAAACTTTACAAAAAGCATTCAATTCAACCTTACTTAGACCATGGTTACTTTTTAAAAGCTTTTAAAAAGGGAAAAGTAAATGAAGCAATTGATGCTGCCGCTGATTTAGGATTTTCAGCAATGGAGTTCATGAATACGTTTGGAGACATACCTGAAAATCAAATTAAAGATTGGTGTAATCGTGCAATTAAAAATGGGATAAATATAATCTATGAACATCATCCAGAAAGTGGATGGAGAAAAACAAAAAAAAATATTCCTACTACATTGAAACAAATTATTGAAACTGCAGATCGGTTTTTTGATTATGGGGCATTTGCAATGCTTATTGATCACGAAGAAATTGAACTTCATGATAGTAAGTCAGAAGTGTTAGTTGGTGTACTAGAACATTATGGAAAAAGTGTTGTCGCATTTGAAGTTACATCACCAAAAGAAGCTGACATGAGATGGTATTCGGATGTCCTTAATTATTTTAAGCTCTTTGGCTCGGACTGCAATTTAACTAATATTATGCCAAGCCAAGTAATGCTAATTGATCCATTAAGGTCTGGAGAGAGACCTGCAAATATTTTATTTGATAGATTTCCAGAATTGACTTCAGTAAAAGATAAATAAAACTAAATAAAATTCAAAGAATGTTAAAAACTTTAATTTTTACAGATCTCGATGGATCACTTCTTGATAGAGATACTTTTAAATTTGATGAAATTAAAGACTATTTAAAAAAACTGCTTTCTAAAGATATTTTTATAATACCCAACACAAGCAAAACTGAAAAAGAAATTTTAGAATTCAATAATGAGTTAGGTTCGAATTTACCTTATATTTCTGAAAATGGAGCTGCTATAAACGGTTTAGATTTATTAAATTCTAATTTACCAAAAGAACTTATCTTAAGTAGAGATAAAGATAATTTAATTAATATTTTTAAAAAGACAGTTCCAGAAAACTTACAAAATAAATGTAAATGGTTATCGGAAATGAATAAGAAAAAACAAAGCTTAATTTTTGGTTTAGAGGATGAAAAACTTAAAATGGCTTTAGATCGTAAGTATACTATTCCTTTTATATTTGAGGGAAACAAAAATGAAAAAAATAGACTATTCAAAATTGTAAAAAATAATGGGCTAGCACTACAAGAAGGTGGGAGAGTTATAAATTTAACCGATAAAGTAAATAAAGCGAAGGCTCTTCAAGTGTTTGTCAGATTTTTTAAAAAAAACAATAAAGAGGTAAAAACAATAGCTGTTGGCGATAATTATAATGATTTGGATATGCTCAAAACTTGTGACTTTCCTTGCTTAGTTTTTAATGACAAATTTACCTTAGATGAAATTCCTATAAAAAATTTAATCATAACCAATAAGCCATCACCTTTAGGCTGGGCAGATGTGATTAAAATGGCTCTAGCTAAAATTAATAAAAATTAATAAAGTTTTATATGAGCGAATTTTCTCAAAATGGAATAATTTCAACACTTCATGATTTTGGAACAAAATCACTAGAGCAAATTGAGAAGGAACTTTTAGGCTTTTCTAAAGAAAGAAAGATGGAGCTTATATTGCCATGTCTTTATTCAGAATTAAAAGGTGATGCCCTTCCAAAGATTGTTGAAGAGATTTCTAAAACAAACTATATCCATCATATAATCATAGGTTTAGATCAAGCGAGTGAAGCTCAAGCAAGAAAAGCTTGGACTTTTTTTGAAAAATTAGAAACCCCTTTTACAATTCTTTGGAATGATGGGCCTAATT
Source organism: uncultured Pelagibacteraceae bacterium (assembly GCA_902528505.1). Lineage (GTDB taxonomy): Bacteria > Pseudomonadota > Alphaproteobacteria > Pelagibacterales > Pelagibacteraceae > Pelagibacter. Next base: position 7,635 of record CABZSY010000008.1, on the reverse strand, counting down.
TAAAAAAATTAGATAAAGAGTTACAAAAAAAGGGATTAGCACCAAATGAATACGGAAAAGGTAGAAATGTTTGGTACTGTATAGGTATGTCTATAGCACGTGATAGTGCTAGATCTGTTGCATTGCATGATTGTGATATCAAAACTTACGACAGAAGAATGTTAGCAAAACTATTTTATCCAGTTGTAAACCCGTTATTTAACTTTGATTTTTGCAAAGGTTATTACCCTAGAGTTGCTGATAACAAAATGAACGGTCGAGTAGCAAGACTTTTAGTTTTCCCTTTATTAAATGCTTTAGAAAAAACTATTGGCAAGAGTGATTACTTGGACTTTATGAAGTCGTTTAAATACCCTCTTGCAGGTGAGTTCTCATTTAGGAGAAATATTTTACCTGAGCTTAGAATTTCATCAGACTGGGGTATTGAAATTGGAATTTTGTCAGAAATGCAAAGAAATTTTTCACCTCAAAATATTTGCCAGGTTGATTTAGCAGATACATATGACCATAAACACCAAGATTTGTCTCTTGATGATGAAAAGAAAGGTTTATCCAGAATGTCTATTGATATTATCAAAACCTTCATCAAAAAATTAGCAACCCAAGGCCATTCTTTTAGTAGAGAACAATTAAGATCATTAAAAGCAACAACAAAATTAAGTTCAATCTTCTCTATGATAAAAATCGAAGTTTACAAAAAAAAATTAAAATTGAGCAACTACGAAGAGAAACAACTTAGAAAAGCATGACACATTTAGAAAATTTATCAAAAAATGGTTTTATTTATCTTCCAAATTTCTACGATAAACAATTGATAGATAATGCTAAACAAGAAATTATTTCGAAAGAAAAAGAAATTGTAGACAAAATTGTAGATAAAACTTTTAATAAATTCGACTATGGAATTGAAAACAACTCATTAAAATATTTAAATCACGTAAATTTTTGGTTTAAAAACATTAACTTTTTAATTAATAAACCATTGTTTAATATATTGAATAGCCTTATAAATTTTAATTTTTACTTAGATCGTGTCGAACTTCATCAGAAAAAACCTGGCACATCAATTACCCCACCACATCAAGATAATTTTTATTTTGGACTTGATTTAAAAAAAAATTTTGCTCTAACTGCGTATGTTGCTTTAAATGACCAAAATGAAGAAATGGGAAATCTAGGATTTTATCCAGGATCTAATCATAAAAACTTTAATCATCATCCCTCTAATGTCATAGGTTTTTCTAGTGGGATTGATATAAAAGATCTTAAAGACGAAATGCCAATTAATCCTATATTAAAAGCAGGTGATTTATTAATACATCATTGCAATATTGTTCATTTTGCAAAAAAGAATATTTCAAATATACCGAGAATGAATATTGCACTTAGAATAATGCCTACAAATCCTAAAAATGATAATTATTTAAAAAAAATCTATAATGAATTTAAACTTAAGTCTAAAAGAATTTAATTATGAAAAAAATTAATCCAATTATATTAATAGTAATAGTTTTAGTTGGTGGTTTTTTTGCTTTCAAAATAATGTCTTTTTTAGGTTGTTATGTTCGTCTTGAAGATGCAGAGAGGTGTTGGAAGCTAACCGCTTGGTAAAAATTTAATGGTGCCCCCGCACGGATTCGAACCGCGGACCTATTGATTACAAATCAATTGCTCTACCAACTGAGCTACAAGGGCATGCGCAATAATTATTAACTATTTATTAAATAATCAACTCTTTTTTTTAATATAACTTAAATGATGAAAGACAATTGAGGCACTATTAGAGATATTTAAACTTTCTATCTTATCATTCATATTAATTTTAACAAAGAAATCGGCATATTTACCAGTATGTTGTCTCATACCAAAACCTTCAGACCCAAATAATAAAATATTATTTCCTTCCCACTTTATATCTGTAAAATCCTTTTCACCACTTGCATCGAAACCATAAACCCAAAAATTTTTTTCTTTTAGATTTTTGAGTGTTGAATTTATATTGGATACTTCAAAAATATTTAAGTGTTCCATGCATCCACTTGCAGATTTATACATTAACTTACTGTCACTTGGAAAATGTCTTTCTTTTATTATCAAACCATCTATTTTAAATGAAGCTGCGCTCCGAATTAAAGAACCAATATTTCTTGGGTCTGTCACTTCATCTAAACAAACAAATGTGAGATTATTTTTATCTTTTATAAATTGTTTAAGATCAAGCTGATCTAAATGCTCTATCTCTGCAACATAGCCATTGTGCATCAAATCTTCTTTAGATGAATATTTATCTAATTCTTTTTTTGATTTAAAATAAACTTTAACGTCTTCTAAAAGGTTTTTATTTTGATTTTTTCTGTGAATATTTTTTTTAGCTTCTTCAGTTAAAAAAACTCTTAAAACTTTTCTTTGTGGGTTTCGAAGAGCTTCTGTAACAGCATGTTGACCAACTATAAAAAAGGTGGATTTGTTCATAAATTACTATGAGTTTTACACGTTTTTTTGAATATTTGCCTATTAAATCACGTGTTGCATTTGCATAAATAAAATATATAAAACGCATGTTGTTTGAAGCTTTATTGAACAGGGGACACTTCCCCATAGGAGGGGTTCCAGAGCGGTCAAATGGGGCGGGCTGTAAACCCGTTGACTTCGGTCTTCGAAAGTTCGAATCTTTCCCCCTCCACCATTCAGTAGAATTTTAAGTAGCAATGGAGTGTTACTCTTGGGGTTGTGCGGGTGTAGTTCAATGGTAGAACGCTAGCCTTCCAAGCTGGATGTAAGGGTTCGATTCCCTTTACCCGCTCCAAGAAAAAAATTAGTAATGAAACAAATAAAACTGAGGTAAAAAAGTAATGTCGAAAGAAAAATTTGTAAGAAATAAACCCCACTGTAACATTGGGACTATTGGTCATGTCGACCATGGTAAAACAACTCTTACTGCTGCAATCACAAATGTGTTAGCACAAGCAGGTGGTGGAACTGCGGTTGCTTATGATCAAATTGATAAAGCGCCAGAGGAGAAAGAAAGAGGAATAACAATTTCAACTGCTCACGTTGAGTATGAGACTGAAAAGAGACACTATGCTCACGTAGATTGTCCAGGTCACGCTGACTATGTTAAAAATATGATTACTGGTGCAGCACAAATGGACGGTGCGATTTTAGTTGTAAATGCTGCAGACGGTCCAATGCCACAAACTAGAGAACATATTCTTTTAGGTAGACAAGTTGGTATTCCGGCAATTGTTGTTTATCTTAACAAAGTTGATCAAGTTGATGATAAAGAAATGATTGAACTTGTAGAAGAAGAAATTAAAGAACTTTTAACTTCTTATAAATATCCTGGAGATAAAACTCCAATCGTTAAAGGTTCTGCTTTAGCAGCTGTTGAAGGAAGAGATGATGAAATTGGAAAAAATTCAATTTTAGAATTAATGAAAGCTGTTGACGAACATATCCCACAACCAGCTAGAGAAGTTGATAAGCCTTTCTTAATGCCTGTTGAGGATGTATTTTCAATTTCTGGTAGAGGAACAGTTGCAACTGGCAGAGTAGAGTCAGGTGTGATTAAAACTGGAGAAGAAGTTGAAATCGTTGGAATTAAAGAGACAAAAAAATCAGTTTGTACTGGAGTTGAAATGTTTAGAAAACTTTTAGATACAGGAGAAGCTGGTGATAATGTTGGAATTTTATTAAGAGGAATAGAAAGAGACGATATCGAGAGAGGTCAAGTTCTTTGCAAACCTGGATCAATTACCCCACATACTAAATTTGAAGCTCAGGCATATGTACTTAAAAAAGATGAGGGTGGAAGACATACTCCTTTCTTTACTAAATACAGACCACAGTTTTATTTTAGAACAACAGATGTAACAGGTGAAGTAGAATTACCGGCGGGAACTGAAATGGTTATGCCAGGTGATGATGCTAAATTCACAGTTAAATTAATTACACCGATTGCAATGGCTGAAAAACTAAATTTTGCTATTCGTGAAGGTGGAAGAACTGTTGGAGCAGGAGTAGTAACTAAAATTATAGAGTAACTCTATAAATAGGAGTGTAGCTCAATTGGTAGAGCGCCGGTCTCCAAAACCGGAGGCTGAGGGTTCGAGTCCCTCCGCTCCTGCCAATTAGAGCCAAATAAGTATGAGAAACCCGATTAAATTTATACAAGAAGTCAAACAAGAGGCATTTAAAGTTACTTGGCCAACTTGGAAAGAGACTTTGCAAGGTGCCTTAATGGTATTTGCAATGGCTGTTGTAATGTCTTTATTTTTTTTACTTTTAGATCAGGTTTTAAAGTTTTTTCTAGAACTTTTACTTAAGGTGAGCATTTAATGAAAAATTGGTACATTGTTCAATCTCATTCTAGCTTTGAAAATAAAGTTGCTTCATTAATTAAAGAAGAAGCAGATAAAGCAAAAATTAGCGAAAAATTTGAGGAAATCGTTGTTCCAACTCATGACGTTACTGAAGTAAAAAGAGGAAAAAGAATTCAAAGAAAGAAGAAATACTTTCCTGGATACGTATTAATTAAAAGTGAGATGGATAACAACATTTATCATATGATTAAGAATATAAAGAGAGTGAGTGGTTTCCTTGGTTCAAAAGGTATTCCGGTTCCTGTTTCAGATAAAGAAGTAGAAAAGATCTTAGGCCAAATAAAAGATGGTGTGGCACAGCCAAAATCTGGTATAGAATACAGCGTTGGTGAAAAAATTCAAGTTGTTGACGGCCCTTTTGCGTCATTCAGTGGAATGATTGAAGAAATAGATGAAGAAAAGTCTAGACTTAAAGTATCAGTTTCTATATTTGGACGTCCAACACCAGTAGATTTAGAATATAACCAAGTTGAGAAAGAAAGTTAATGGCAAAAGAAATTAGTGGATTTATAAAATTACAAATCAAAGGTGGTCAAGCTAACCCAGCTCCTCCGGTAGGACCTGCTTTAGGTCAACGAGGTGTTAACATCATGGAATTTTGTAAAGCTTTCAATGACAAAACAAAAACAATGGTAGGCAAACCTGTTCCTGTTGAAATCACAGTATACAAAGACAAAAAATTTGATTTTAAGATTAAATCACCTCCCGCATCATATTATATTAAAGAAGCAGTTAAACTTAAAGGTGGATCAAAAGAACCAGGAAGAAATATTGTAGCTTCAATCTCTAAAAAACAATTAGAAGATATTGCAAAGGAAAAAATGAACGATCTTAACGCTCATGACATTAACGAAGCAGTGAAAATCATAGCAGGATCAGCAAGATCAATGGGCATAGAGGTAAAAGAATAATGTCTTCCAAAAGATTTAAAAAATTACCAGAAAAAACAAGAGATTTAAATGCAGAGTCTTTTGAAAAATTGATTACTGAGCTTAAAAAAAATTGTACTACAAAATTTGATGAGTCTTTAGATTTAAGTTTTCAAATAAACAATAAACAAAAGAAAAGTGAGATTAATATAAGAACAGTTGTTAATTTACCGGGTGGTACAGGTAAAAAAGTAAAAGTGGCCGTTGTCTGTGAAGACAATAAAGCTAAAGAAGCTAAAGATGCTGGGGCAGATATTGTGGGTAGCGATGAGTTTGTTGAAAAAATTAAAAGTGGTGAATTAAATTTTGAAAAATTAATTTGCACACCTGGAATGATGGTAAAGCTCTCAAAGCTAGGAAAAGTTTTAGGACCTAAAGGATTGATGCCAAATCCAAAACTTGGTTCTGTTTCTGACAATATTAAAGAGGCTGTAAAAAACGCAAAATCAGGTCAGGTTGAAATTAGGAACGATAAAGACGGTAATATTGGAGTAAGCATTGGAAAAAAATCTTTTAGTGACGATCAATTAATAAAAAATTATAATGTTATTTTAGATACTTTGGAAAAAGAGAAATCAAACAATACTTTAAAAGGTGATTTAATTAAAAATGTTTTTGCAACTTCAACGATGGGTGTTTCTTATAAAGTTAAATTGGGCAAGTCGATATAGTTATGATGAACAAAGAACAAAAAAAAAATTATATTGAAGAAATGACTTCAAAATTTGAGAACAGCAAAGCTGTAATGGTTACTCATTATCAAGGTTTAACAATGATTCAGTTAGATGATTTAAGAAAAAAAATGAGAGCACATGGAATTGTTTTTAAAATTACAAAAAATAGAATTACAAAGCTCGCTTTAGAAAAAACTAAATGTAAAGATTTGACAAATTTGTTCACTGGCCCAACAGCAGTTGCTTTTGGTGAAGATGCAATTATGTCAGCAAGGATTCTCTCAAAATTTGCAAAAGATAATGAAAATTTAAAATTAATTGGCGGCATAATGGATAATGAAGTCTTAGATCAGGCTGGTGTCCAAAATGTAGCAAGTTTACCAACTTTAGACGAAGCTAGAGCTAATATTGTGGGCATTTTAAACGCACCTGCATCTAAATTAATTAGCATTTTACTTGCACATTCGGAAAAAATGAGTAATTTGACCGCAGAAAATTCTGAAACACAACCCAAAGAGTAATTTATATGCCTGACCTTAACAAAATTATTGAAGATCTTTCAAGTTTAACAGTTGCAGAAGCAGCTGAACTTTCAAAACAACTAGAAGAAAAATGGGGTGTAACTCCAATGGCTGCAGCAGCTCCAGCAGCAGCAGGTGGTGCAGCACCAGCAGAAGAAAAAGATGATTTTACCATCATGTTAGTTTCTGCAGGTGATAAAAAAATTAATGTTATTAAAGAAGTAAGAGCAGCTACTTCATTAGGATTAAAAGAAGCTAAAGATCTAGTAGAGGGAGCACCAAAAGAAGTCAAATCGGGTGTAAACAAAAAAGAAGCTGAAGAGATCAAAGCTAAGTTAGAAGCTGCAGGCGCTAAAGTAGAACTTAAATAAATTAATAAGAAAGAATTCAAATACTGGTTATTTTTAATCAGTATTAATAAACATAAATGCAATTATCTTTTACTGAAAAGAAAAATATAAGAAAAAGTTTTGGGAAACTAAAAGAAAGTTTATCAATACCAAACTTAATAGAAGTTCAAAAAAACTCATACAAAGAGCTTACAGAATTTAATGTTGATGCTGTAGATTTAACAAAAGGCTTTGATAGAGTTTTTAAAAGTATATTCCCAATTGAAGATTTAAATGACAAAGCAACATTAGAATATGTTTCTTATAGATTAGAAAAACCAAAATTTGACGTTGATGAATGCATTACAAGAGGACTTACTTATTCGTCAGCTTTAAAATGTACTTTAAGACTAGTTGTTTATGAAATAGATCAAGATAACAATACAAAAGACATTTTGTCAGCTAAGGAACAAGAAGTTTACATGGGTGAAGTTCCTATGATGACAAATAGTGGAACATTTATTACTAATGGTGTTCAACGTGTTGTAGTGAACCAGATGCATAGAAGTCCTGGTGTTTTCTTTGACCATGACAGAGGTAAAACCCATGCAAGTGGCAAGCTTTTATTTAATTGTCGAGTAATACCAAATAGGGGATCTTGGTTAGATTTTGAATATGATGTAAAAGATTTTTTATATTTCAAAATAGACAGAAAAAAGAAAATTTTCGCATCCACTTTACTTTTGGCACTTGGATACACTAAAGCTGAAATTGCAGACGAGTTTTATGAAAATGAACAG
>CABZSY010000007.1 GCA_902528505.1 uncultured Pelagibacteraceae bacterium | reverse complement strand
ATCGTCTCCTTTGCCAGCAATAGCAGTTTCACCAGATACTAAGACGTATCCTATGTCTGCAAATTCTAATCCTTTTTTAGCATTTTGTTCAACAAGAATGATTGTTTTTTTTTCATTTTCCTGAAGATCTCTTAAAATTTCAAAAACCATATCAATATATCTTGGTTCTAATCCAATAGATGGTTCATCAACTAATAAAACTGATGGTTTCATCACAAGAGCTCTAGAAATTTCTAACAATCTTCGCTCTCCTCCTGATAAAACTTTTGCTGGCTGATTTCTTCTATTTCTTAATCTTTCATATTTCTCAAAAATTCTATCAGCTTCTTGATAGGACTCTTCTGTATTTTCTTTTATATATCCACCCATTAATAAGTTTTCTTCAACTGTCATATCTGGAAATACTGAATTATCTTGAAGTATGTAAGCTATACCTACAGATTTTAACTTTTCAGCTGGTGTTAAATTTGTAATTTCTTTGCCATCAATTTCTATTTGACCTGAAAAAATATTAGTAAATCCGTAAATAGAATGCAGAATTGTAGATTTTCCTGCACCATTTGGACCTATTAAACATAAAGACTGTGCCTTGTTCACAAATAAATCAAAGTTATGCAAAATTTCCATTTTTCCATATCCAGCATTTAAACCTTTAATCGTTAAATGTATTTCACTTGGTGATAATTTTTTTAAATCTTCTGGGCCAGGAGCTTTTCCTAATACTTCATATTGACTTGACATTATTGAGCTCCTAAGTACGCGTCAATTACACGTTTATCATTTTTAATTTCTTCTGGTGACCCATTGGCTAACATTTTACCGTGTGCTAAACAAAAAATATTTTCAGCAAGTTGCATGATTACTCTCATATTATGTTCAATAACCAAAAGAGTAATTCCAAAATCTTGGTTTACTTTAATTAACCTGTCTATAATTCCATTAATCAATGTTGGATTAATTCCAGCTGTTGGTTCATCTAATAAAAGCATTTCGGGCTCATTCATTAGTGCCATAGCTAATTCTAATAATTTTTGTTGTCCAAAGGATAAATCCCCTGCTCTTAAATTTCTTTTTTGATATAAACCCACGAAATTTAACAAATTTTCTGCCTTTTCTGTCAGTTCTTTAGGGATTGTAGAAAAGATCTTCATTAAACTCTCATCGCTGCCTTTGTGACTAATGAGCATATTTTCTACACAATTTAGCTTTCCATAAATTCGAGTTTGCTGAAAAGTTCTTAACAATCCAAGTTTTGCAATAACTGGTACTGGTAGTTCTGAAACCTCTTTATCATTAAACTTGATTGAACCATTATCGATTGGGTAAGTTCCAACTATCGAATTAAAAAGTGTTGTTTTACCAGATCCATTAGGACCAATTAATCCAAATATTCTTCCTTTTTCAACATTCATTGAAATATCAACATTAGCTTTAACACCGCCAAATGATTTGCTTACGTTGCTTACTTCTAAAATACTCATTTAAGCTCCACCTGTGCTTTACGATCTTTTTCATCTACAACTTCACCAAATCTCTCAGGATATTTTTCTCTTAACCATCCCATTATCCCTTCTGGGAAATAAATTACGATAACTACAATTAAAACTCCTAGTGCAACATATTGCCAACCTAAGAAGAATGTCCAAAATCCCTCTTTAAAAATATGAAAAACTGTAGCGCCTATTATTGGTCCCCAAAGAGTTCCTTTTCCACCTAAGATTGCCATCAAAACCATGAAAACTCCCATCTCTCTTCCATCAAAAGCTACATCGGTTGAATCAATATATCCAACTAAACCACCCATGATACCTCCTGCAAGACCACAAAAGAAAGCTGATATCATCCATCCTACTATCTTATATTTCATTGTTTCAATTCCCATAGCCTCAGCTTTATCTTCATTATCTCTAATTGCATTTAATATTAATTTAAATCTAGTTGAGTAAATTCCTCTCACAGCTATGAAAGTCAGTACTAATACAAAAAAACTTAAGAAATAGAAAAATTCACCTCTCGAGTCTAAAGATCCAACATCAGGAAACGGTGGAGTAGTGAAACCTTGTCCAGCACCAATTATTTCAATTCCTCCAGAAATCTCTCCTGCTGCAACTCCTAGTCCTAATGTACAAATTGCAAAATAATGTCCTCTGAGTCCTAAAATAGAGTACCCGATTAAACCTGCTACAATAGTTGGTACAACTGCAGCAACGATTAATCCAACAGCCATTCCTTGAAAAAATTGTGCTGGAGTGTGTACAAATGTTTTCTCACCACCACTTTCTGTCCACTCAGATAATGGAAAAAACATTCCAACTTGCACGGAAGCACACAAATACATTCCAAGTCCATAAAATAGTATATTTCCAAATGAATTATAGCCCATTTCTCCACCTTGAATATTCCATGTGGTTGCTAAAACTATTAATACACAAAGGATAGATAACTGTACCTTAAAAGCTGGAAACAAAAATGGTGCGGCTATACCAAAAATTAATATTCCAATATATAAAATCAAATTATTTCTACTTATGCTCATTTTAAATACTCTCTTTTTCTTGAAAGTTTAAATCTTCTGTAAACAAGTATTAAAACTAATAATAAAAATACTGACCCAATTCTAAATTCTGTACCAAGTATATAATCTGCAAATTCCTCAAATACACCTAAACCCATTCCTGACATTGCAACGCCAGGTAAATTTCCTAATCCTGCAACAATAACAATCATAAAAGATCTTATTGTATAAGGAAGTCCCATATATGGGTGAATTGTAAAAGTAATTGAAATTAGTGCTCCAGCAACACCGCAAAGAGCTGCATTAATTCCGAAAGTTGCTGCATAAACTTTTTCTGTATCGACACCTAAAATCTTTGCTGCTCTTGCATTTTGGGCTGTAGCTCTGATTGCACGACCAAGCTTAGATTTTTTCATGTAAATTACCAAACAAATTGCAAATAGAATACTTATAAATGCTGAAAATATTTTCGAATTTGGCAGAACAACGTTATTATTAAATAACATAGTTGTTCCATAATCTGAGTTTGCAAGAACAACATCGGCTCCAAATGCAAAGTTCATTAATTGCATAAACAGAATACTTATTCCAAATGTGGCTAAGATAGATATAAACAAATCTCTATCGACAACTTTATTAATTACAAGTTTGTAAATTGCTATACCCACAAAAAACATTATTATTGGTGACACAATGACTCCCCATGCTGGGTGAATACCGTAAAGATACATAAAATAAGCAATGTATCCTCCTAAAATAACCAGATCTCCTTGGGCAATATTAATTATATTCATTACACCCCATTGAAGTGCCATACCATATGCAATCAATGCAAATAATATTCCAAGTAATATTCCGTCCAAACATGCTTGAACAGAAATCATTGGATATTGGAAAACCATGAAATCCATAATGAATCCTATAAAAAAATACCCCCTATATATATTATATTAGGGGGTATTTATAGATTTGTTTTATCTTTGAGACCACGAAGGAATTGGGTGAATCAATTTAGCTGATGCCCATTTAGTTGGAGCAACAACTTTGTTTTCACATTTACCTCCATCATCACACATAACTTGGAAAAGTACCATTGGCTTGTCAACATTCTGACCACCTTCAGCAAATTTTATGTTTCCATAAAAAGTTTGCATGTTAGTAGCTGCAAGAGCATCTCTTACTTTCTTTTGATCGAAAGAATTCGCTCTCTCAAATGCATCTTTAAATACCAATAGAGCAGCTGATGATTCCGCTGCTTGATAAGGTGGTGCATAACCAAACTCTTTAGTAAAGTCTGCATCATAAGTCATACCATCTTTAAAGAAGTTGTCTTTGTAAGTTAACGTTTTGTGCCACTGAGAAGCACATAAAGCATATTGTGAGTTTTTACCGTGTTGTTTTGACAATTTCGCAGCATCGCAGTGTGTCATAGCTAACATCGGAACATCAACTTTCATCTCAGAGATTTGTCTGATAGCAGTTAGTGCACCTTTAGTGTGACCTGAAACAACTAAAACATCTGGTTTCATTTGCTTCACTTTTACTAATGTTGCTGCCATATCATTAAGCTCTTTTGGTAATTTATCATCAATTACTTTTTTAGAGCCTGTTCTTTTAATTGCATCTAAAACTCCAAGTCTTACATCTTGAGAAAAAGCATCTTGTTCAAATGCCATTGCAACAGTTACTGGTTTTCCGTTATTCTTTTCAACTGCTAAATCAATAGCAACATCAAGATATAAATTAGCAGGAGCTAAAACTGCAAATAGATATTTGTAACCTTTTGTAAACAAAGATCTAGACGCACCATTTGCTTCTACCATTGGAACACCATACTTTTCTGTAACTGGAGCTATCGCTTTAGTTAATCCTGAGCTATATGGGCCAAGCATAAACTCAACACCATCTTGTGAAATTAATCTTTCAGCAAGTTGAGCTGCTCTTTTTGGGTTTGATTCATCATCATAATAAATAATGTCAAACTTATAAGTTTTACCACCAACTTTAACACCACCCATGCTGTTAATTCTGTCAACGGCCATGTTATAACCGTTTTGAGTATGAACACCATTAGAAGAGTATTTACCAGTTAATGAAATTGCTGCACCTAAAACAATTTTATCTCCTACAACTTTCGCGAAAGACACGACTGATGTTGATAATAAAATTACAGCTGCAGAAATAAAACTTATGATTATTTTATTTATTTTCATTTTATTTCCTCTAGTTGTTAATTAATTAATAATTAATTTAATAAAGAAACTCACTTAATTGCAAGTGGCAATAAAGACCAAACAATCTGTTAGTATTGTTGTGTTATAAGGATAATAGAAGCAATAATTACCAATACACTCGCTGAAATTGTATTAATGGTTTTTGGTTTGGTATTGATCCAAGTAATTAGCTTTTGTGCAAGTAAAGCATAACCAATCAATGATAAAAAATCTAAAACAACATAAGTTATAATTAAAATTAAAAATTGAATTAAATAATTTTCATTAAAGTCAATAAACTGTGGAAAAATTAGTGGAAAAAACATCCAAGCCTTTGGACTAGTTCCAGCAACTAAAAAGCCATCTTTAAAAAATGAAAAGAAACTTTTTGAAAAATCCTTACTTGAATTAACTTCTTTAGGTCTAGAATTATAAATATCAAATGCTAAATATAAAATGTAAACAACACCAATCCATTTAAATATATTTAAAAAAGTTGGGTTTTCAGAAAAAAAAGATCCAATAACAAAAATTACTAAACTTGCTTGTATAATATTTGCAGTAATATCTCCCAAAGCAGTCCAAATACATTTTTGAACTCCATAATTCATAGAGTATGAAACAATTATAATTCTTGGTGGACCTGGAGTAATAAATAAAAAAAGAATTATCTGTAAAAATAAAAAATAATTTAGGGGGAGCATTTTAAGATAGTCCTTAAAAACCGGGAGCTAAAGATGGCTAAGAAGGACTATCTTGAACATAATATCAGAGGCTAAAAAAAATGCATTAAATTTTTATTTCAATTATAAAGGGTTTATGAAAAAAAAAGGTCGCATTCCTGTCACTCGAGTTAAAAATCCTGAACCAGATATTAATGACCCAGATTGGGTTATTTGGGCAGCTTGGGCAGATAGGATTACTTTTGAAGAAATAGAAAAAAAAACTGGAAAAACAGAATCTGAAGTAATTAAGATTATGAGAAGATCTATTAAACCTGCTTCTTTTAGATTATGGAGAAAAAGAGTTAACCAAAAAAGTATAAAACATAGAAAAAAGTTTGAATATTCTCGAAAAGAAATTACTAGTAAAATAAAAAAAGGTGACTACTTATAGACTATGAAAAAAATTACAATTTATACAGGTCCATTTTGTAATTATTGTGATGCAGCAAAAAGATTACTTGCAAGAAATAACGCGTCTTACAACGAAATTGATATTTCTAAAGTTGAGGGTGCTATGGATGAAATGATTAAAAAAGCTAACGGTAAAAGAACTATTCCTCAAATTTTTTTTGATGACGAGCACATAGGTGGTTATGATGAAACGAGAGCCTTGGAAAAAGAAAATAAGCTTTTAGAAAAATTAAATAATTAATATCAGTTTTCAATAGCTAATTGTTTTTTAGCTAATAGTGTTAAATTTTCAATTTTAATTCTGCCTTTGTAATTAGTTTCAAAGTCCTCTCCTGCAAAATCTGGTGGGCTTTCACCTTTTAAGAATTTTTTTGCTTGTTTTCGCACATAATCAAAATTTTTTTTACAATAAGGAGTTGATCCTACATAAACTACATTTGAATAATTTTTTCCTAAATGTTTGTCCTCAACTGCATGAACAACATCTGGATGCCACCAAACTGTATCGCCTGGTTTCATATTTGGAATTGAAATCAGTCCTTCTAAAAGTAAAGAGTGATATTCCTTGTTTACCGACAAAGCTTTTCCTAATTTAGATCCACATAATTCATCTTTTGGAACGTCATCAAGTAAAGCTCTAGTTAAAATATAAGCCATAGCTTTAGCAATTGGAATTAGTTGCAGAGTTCCATCATTAGGTCCCTGTTCTGTTAAAGCAGTCCATCCTTGAAAAGTTCTAAAGACATGTGCAACTGCTGGTGACTCAAATTCAGTTGTCTTATCTCTATATTTTGCATCAAATGGATTAAATCTCAAAAAATTATCTGAAAAAATATCTTTATATATTTTTTGGTAATATTCATCTGACCATCTTTCAACTGATCCTGCATCACAATGAGGTGATAAGCCCAACGTATTATCACCTGGTTCTCTTCTTCTCACTCTATCTGCATAAGATAATTCTTTGCTTGGATCAAAAACCACATACTCATCATTTTTATATATCCACAGATTATTGAGCCACTTTTTAACTTTAAACATATTTTCGGAATGTCTAATTTCCATTTGAGCTTTAGACCAATAAAGGCCCATAATCTGAGGTTTACTAGATTTTAAATCACTAAAATACTTATCAAGACCAGATTTCTTTTTTTGATCCTCATAATAATTATTTTCTTCAATATATTTTTCCAAATCATTATTTAATCTTTCAATTGTCAAATTCTCAAAAACATCTCTTACTATGACACATCCTCTTTTTTTTATACTCTCAACAAATTTGGTATTTCTTTGGTTGATCTGATTAAAAGATATTTCAGGTATAACTGATTTTTTTGAGGCTTTTAATTTTGAAATTTCGTCTATTTCAGATTTTATATATTTTTCGATTTGGTTAAAATTTTCTTTATAATCTTTTGAATAATCCTTTAACTTAGATTTAAGTTTCTCAATATCAATTTCACTAAACATGGTAGTTAGCTTTTAGGTTTAAATACAAGACAAACACCATTGTTGCAGTACCTTTTACCAGTTGGTTCTGGTCCATCTTCAAAAATATGTCCATGATGACCACCACAGTTTTTACAATGATATTCTGTTCTGGCATAACCTATATGATGATCTGTTTTTGTTTCAAACACATCAGGTAAAGACTCATAAAATGAAGGCCAGCCTGATCCACTTTCATATTTTGTTTTAGAGTCAAAAAGCTTGATACCACAATTTGCACAATGAAAACTTCCCTCTCTTTTTTCATAATTTAATTCACTTGTTCCTGCAAGTTCTGTTCCCTCTTCAAATAAAATTAGTTTTTGTTCAGCAGATAAGTTTTGATTAATTTTTTTTACCATTATCAAATATATTTAGCACAAGATTGATGTAACATTGAGTGTAATTCTACTAATTTATTAAAATCTTTGTTATATCCACCACCTAAGACACCACAAAAAGGTATTTTTTTTGAAAAAAAATTCTCAACAACTAATTCATCTCTTAATCTTATTCCTTCATCTGATATTTTTAATTTTCCTAATCTGTCGTTAAAATGAATATCTACGCCTGCAATGTAAAAAACATAATCAAAATTCTCTTCATTTAACTTTATTAAATAATGTTTTAATGTTTTTATATAGCTTTGATCTTCCAAATTATCTTCTAGCTCAACATCTAAATCACTAGTTGATTTTTTGGCAGGGTAATTTGTTTTTGCATGCATACTAAATGTAAAGACATTCCTATTTTCTTTAAATATTTCCGAGTTACCATTTCCTTGATGCACATCTAAATCAACTATGAGAATTTTATTTGCTAGCCCTCTATTAATTAAATAATGGGCTGCAACTGCTACATCGTTGAATACACAATATCCAGCACCACCGTAATAATTTGCGTGATGACTTCCTCCAGCAGTGTTGCATGCAATTCCATAATTAATTGCAAGTTTTGAAGCAAGAACTGTGCCACCAGTTGCAATAAGTGATCTTTGTACAACGCTGTCTACTAAAGGAAATCCTATTTTCTTTACTCCATCTTTACTTAATGTTTTATTTTTAATATCTAAAATATATTCTTTAGAATGTGCATATTTTAAAGTTTCAACTGAACAAGGAAAAGGTTTATGAAACTTTTCTACTATTTTATTTTTAATTAAATAATTAGCTAATTCACCAAACTTATTAATTGGAAATTTATGATCATCTCCAATTTTTGCAAAATAATCTTCATGATTAACAACTGGGAGTTCCATTTCTACGCTAGTACTCGTATAGGCTTTCCATTAACACAAGCCTCTAAACCTTCAATCATTTGATTATAAAAAGTACTATAATTTTCAGCAGTAACATAACCTATATGAGGAGTTAGTAGTGCATTTGGTAGAAATCTCAATTTATTGTTTTCTGGTAGTGGTTCTTTTTCGTATACATCAATACCTGCGCCAGCAATTACATTAGTTGATAATGCAATAATTAAATCATCTTCATTAATAATTTCTCCTCTAGATGTATTAATAATAAATGATGTTTTTTTCATGTTATCAAATTCTTTAATTGTAATACAATCTCTATATCTTTCACCCCCTTGAACATGAATTGATAAAAAATCAGAATTTTTTATTAAGTCGTCTTTACTACATGGAAGCACATCTAGCTCCTTACAGGTATCTAAATTTAAATTTTCACTCCAAGCCATAACTTGCATGCCAAAAGCTTTTCCAATTTTTGCAACTTGCGATCCAACTCTACCTAAACCAACTAAACCTAAGATTTTTCCTTTTAACTCAACTCCTACTGTCGTTTGCCAATATCCTTGATACATATTGTCAAATTCCTCTTTAAAATTTCTAGCTAAGCCTAATATTAGGGCCCATGTTAACTCAGGAGTTGGATTTTTATTTATGTCTGTACCACAGACAATTATATTTCTTTTTTTCGCAGCATCTAAATCAATTGATTTATTTCTTAGTCCGCTGGTAATAACAAATTTTAAACTACTTAGATTATTAATTAAATTTTTGGTAATTGGTGTTCTTTCCCTCATTATAAGCAATGCCTCAAAATCTAATAATTGCTCTATGGCTTCAGCTTCACCTATAAAAGGCTCACTAAAAACTTTAAATTCATATTTTCCAGATAGTTTTTCCAAATCTACAAACTGTTGAGCAACGTTTTGATAATCGTCTAAAATAGCAACTTTAAGCATTTATTATTTTTTTGTTTGATAAAAACAAACCTAATATAATTAAAATGGTTCCAATTAAATGATAAAATAAAAATTTTTCATCAAAAAATATCATTGCAAAAATAGTACTAAATAAAGGGATTAATGATAAAAATATTCCTGATCTATTAGGCCCTATTATTGATACTGCTCCGGCCCAACAATAATAAGATCCAATACTTGGAAAAATGGCAACATAAAGTAAAATATATATTAAGTTTACATTTACATTTATTGAATTACCCTGATTTAATTCAATAAAAAAAGCAGGTGTAAGCATTAGCAGTCCAAATGTACAAATAATTTGGACAAGTGCTAAGAGAGAGATGTCAAAATTCCTTTTTTTTAAAAAAGCAGAGTAAACCCCCCAGGAAATAATCGCAGCAACCATAAATAAATCTCCTGTATTAAAGTCTAGCGAAAGCAATATGTCTAAATCAAGTTTAGTAATAATTACTAAAATTCCTAGTGTTGAAATTAACAGACCAGATAACTGAAAAATATTTGTTTTTTCTATTTTAAGTAAAAAACAAATCAAAATAATTGTAGCTGGTATTGCAGTGTTAAAAAGTGATGCATTTATTACTTGTGTATAATTTAGTGCCTTGTAAGTAAGAGCAGTAAATAAAAAAACACTAGTCGCTCCTAATAAAAATAATAATTTAAAATTTTTAAATATTATTTTTTTTAAGCTTAAAATTTCTCTATAAGTTAAAGGCATTAGTATTATCCAAACTAGAAGCCATCTTAAAAATGCGAGTGTAAATGGTGATATACTTTCTATAAATGCAAATTTTCCGATATTAAAATTGCCTGCCCAAAACAATGTGGCGCAAACCAGCATAAAGTAAGCTTTAAAATTTTGGCTCACTTAATTAAATCTAAGAGAACTATATGGTTTTAAATCTAAATTAGTATTTTCGTTTGCAATCATACCTGAGACAATCTTCCCAGATATTGGCCCTAAAGTCCATCCCAAATGATGGTGTCCAAAACAATAATATATGTTTTTATAATTTTTAGATGGACCCATAACTGGTAAAAAGTCAGGTAGGGTTGGTCTAAAACCAAGCCACTCATCCTCGTGTTCCGGTAAATCGCCAAGCATATATTTTGCATTGTTAATTAAATTTTTTACTCTCGATTTTGATAAGGGATTATCCAAACCACCAAACTCAACAGTTCCTACAACTCTTAAACCTTGTTCCATTGGGGTTATACCAAAACCTCGATTTGAAAATATTACTGGTCTACTTAGTAAATGATCACAATTTTTAAAATGAACATGATATCCTCTCTCGGTATCCAGTGGTATTTTTTCACCAAAATTATCTGTCAGTTTTTTTGAGAAGGCTCCACATGCAATTACTGCTTTATCAAAAATATAATTTTGAGTTTCAGTTTTAAAAACAGGTTTTTCACTATCAAAATTAATATCTTTGATATTAACTTTGTTAAATTTACCCCCTTTTTTTAAAAATAAATCAAATAACTTTAAAAGTATTTTTTTTGGATTACGAGCATGTCTTGCGTAAGGGTAATAAACTCCTGCATGATAAATTGGCTTAATATGTGGTTCTAGATCATGAATTTCGGCTTTGTTAACTAATTGTTGCTTAACACCCAATTCCTCTCTTACATTAATTTCAAGTTCTCTACTTTTTAAATTTTGATCATTCCAAATATATAGAATTCCTTTATTCTCAACTAAACCTCCTAAATCTATTTCATCAAATAATTCATCATATGCTGGTAAGGCCAGATTTAAAATTTGATGCATATTTTTAGCTGTATGCATCATTTTATCAGTTGTTGAGTTCATAATAAATTTAACAAACCATGGAATCATTTTTGAAACATAGTTCCATTTCAATGCTAATGGACCAGAGGAACTCATAAGCATCGCAGGTATATCAGTTAATACATCGGGTCTATTAATTGGAACTGAAGCATAAGGAGAAAAGTGCCCTGCATTTCCATAAGATGCAGCTTGTGCTCCAGGATTATCTCTATCAAATATAGTTACATTAAAACCTTTTTTTTGTAAAAATAAAGCATTGGAAATGCCTTGTATACCGGCACCCACTATTCCTATTTTTATATTTTTACTCATCGCCCCTTATACAATTAATCAACTAAAAATTAAGAGTGACAAATTATGCTAGTTTGTTAATTTAATATTAAGCAATTGTTTGTTTACGATTAATTTTGGCACTTAAAACAATACCGAAACCTATCATGGTAGCCAACATCGAAGAACCACCGTATGACATTATGGGCAGTGGTGAACCAACTATAGGAAGTAAGCCTAAAACCATTGACAAATTTACCACGATATAAATAAAAATTGAAAAAGCAAAACCAAAGCAGAATAATTTGGAAAAATTACTTCTTGATAGTACTCCAATACGAATAATTCTAAATATTATTATTGTGTAAAGAATTAGAAGACCAACAGATCCAATAAAGCCAAATTCCTCTGAAAATAAAGTAAAAATAAAGTCAGTGTGTTTTTCTGGTAAAAAATCTAAATAACTTTGTGTACCTTTTAAAAATCCCTTACCTTCAAGCCCACCTGAGCCTATAGCAATTTTGGATTGAATAATTTGATAACCTGCTCCCAAAGGATCTCTGTCTGGATCTAAAAATGTTAATATTCTTAATTTTTGATAAGGTTTCAAAAAAGATATAACAAAAGGAAGAGATATTAAAAAAGTTATAAATGAGTAGAAAAAATATTTTACTTTTACTCCTCCTAACCACAAAATAATTAACCCACTCATAGCAATTAGTACGGATGTTCCAAGATCTGGTTGAGATATTATAAATATAATTGGTATTATTATAATTGATAGTACTAAAATAATACTTGTCAGAGAATTTACATTTTCAATTTTTATCCGATGATAGTATTTTGCAAGACATAAAATAATAGCAATTTTCATTAATTCTGAAGGTTGGAGAACAAATAAATATAAATCCATCCATCTTTGTGAGCCTGATGATTTTAGACCAAAAAATGAAACGTAAAGTAATAAAAGAATGATTAAGAAGTAAAATAAATATGCAAAAGTATGCCAATATCTAATGTTAAAAAATGCAATGAATATCATCAGAGGAAAAAAAACTGCTAGTTTACTAAAATGACTTTTGGTATGAAAAAGTATCTCTCCACCATCTGTTGAATACATCACCAATAAACTTATTATTGATAAAAGAATAATACAAATCAACAATGTATAGTCCATCTCTTTAATTTTTTGAAAAATTGAAAGTTCTGAATTTAATGTATCTCTTTGAAGCATTAGATATTTATATTTTCAAAATTAGATTGCTTGTCTCTAAGTTCGTCCCTATCGATTATTAATTTAAATAATTCTTTTGCCATTGGGGCGGCAGCTTTACTGCCTGAACCACCATGCTCTACAATTATACTCAATGCATATCTTGGATTTTTATATGGACCATAAGCAACATAAAGTGCATGATCTCTATCCTTGTAAGGTATTTGTTCTAATTCTAGATCAAGTTCCCTCTCTCTTTTGCTTATTCTTTTTACTTGAGAAGTTCCAGTTTTGCCGGCAAATTGATATTTTGGATCATCAATTCTGGATCTGTAAGAAGTGCCAAATTGCTCATTTGTAGAACTAAACATTGCTTCTTGAACTATTTTAATATTTTTTGGATCGTTAAATAATCTAGTATCAGGTTTTTGCAAAGACTGAAGTTCCATTGAGTTTTTTGCAGCTTCTAAAGTTAAAGGATCATCATTTACTATAATTTTTGGTTTGATTTTATATCCACCATTTGCAATTTGAGCTGTCATTAAACACAATTGTAGAGGAGTAGTTTGAGTGTATCCTTGTCCAATTCCTGTAATTAATGTTTCACCTAATACCCATCCTCTTCCAAGATTATTTTTTTTCCAATTAGTATTTGGAAATAAACCTCTTTTTTCATTATCAAAATATTCTCCTAATACTTTTTCACCCAAACCAAATTTTTTAGCTGTAACATTTAACCTATCAACTCCTAACAATCTTGCAATTTCATAAAAATAAGTGTCACAAGATTGTTTCATTGCATTATTTAAACTTACAAAACCATGTCCTTTTTCTTTCCAACAATGAAAAGTTTGGCCATATAGTTCTGTTTTACCTGTGCATTTAACTTTAAAATTTGGATTGATAATATTGTTCTCTAAAGCAGAAAGAGCTACTATTGGCTTAATGGTTGATCCTGGAGAATAGAGCCCTGAAAGAGTTTTATTAATCAAAGGTTTTAATGGATTATTTCTAATTAATTGCCACTCATCTTGACTAATTCCAAATAAAAATAAATTTGGATCATAAGAAGGAGAGGAGTACATAGCAATTATATCTCCTGTGTAAATATCCATAACACTTATTGATCCTGCTTTATTCGAAAGCAATTGAGCAGAAAGTTTTTGAACTTCTGTATCTACAGTTAATCTTATTTTTTTGCCTTGTAGTCCTTTTTGATATTCGAGTTGATTTATTCTTTTGCCATAAGCGTTAACCTCATATCTTTGAATAGCGTTAGTCCCTATTAATTGGTTCTCAAGTGTTTTTTCCAAACCTAGCTTTCCAATTTTCATGCCTGGAACGAACCTTTCTTTTATTATTTCATTTTCTAATATTTCCTCTTCATTTGGTTGACTTACATAGCCTAAAACATGAGTATACATTTCACTAAATGGATAATTTCTAGAAATTGTCATTACAGGTTTTACACCAACTAAATCGTATAAATAATTGTTAATCTTTAAGAATTGACTCCAACTTAAATTCTCCGATACAATTATACTGTCCCAAGGCTTTAATTTATTTTTTAAATTTACTATTTTCTGAATTTTTTTATCACTTAAATTTAAAAGTGTTTTTAATCTTACTATAAGATAGTTAAAGTTTTCAACTTGCTCAGGTATAATGTGTAATTGATAAACTTTTAAATTGCCTGCAATTATATTTCCAAAATAATCAACAATGTTCCCTCTTGTGGGTGGGAGTTTCCATTCTCTAATCCTGTTTTTATCTGAAAGTGTAAGATATTTTTTATTTTCATTAATTTGAAGAGAAAAAAGACGTACAACAATTCCTGTAAAGATAATTATTTTTGCGGCACCAATAATAAACATTCTTCTGTTTATTATGTCTGATTTTCTAATTCCTAAATTTTCTTTAATCATTTTTTTTTTGTAAAATTAATTGACTTAAAAAGTTAAATACTACGAAAAACATTGGATATAACAAAAATGTAAATCCTGTATTAACTACATAGCTCGTGTAATTAATTTCTATAAGAAATATCAAATCTAATATAATTACCTGTATTGAATTAATTAGAATCATTGTAAACAAAAAAGAAAACCAATCTTTTACAAAGTTTGGGCTTAACGTAATATTTCTTATGTATGCTGTTACTGAGCATAGTATCAAATAACATAGGCTAGTAATTCCTAATGGAATACCTATAACAACATCATTTATGACCCCTGCTAAAAATATAGAAAAGTATCCTAGACTATCAGGATTTCTTAAAGTCCAATAAAAAATTAAAATATAAACAAAATTAAAAGAAAAATTTTCAATTTTTAAGTAATTAAAATCAAATTCATTAAATGCTGAAAAAAACAAAATTATTAATGGTAAGTATGATAAAAATGCTCTGAAAAAAGTACTTTTGTTTAGAGAAGCCATTAATCTTTACCTCCAATATTATATGAAATAATTTTAATATAGTTTAATTGTGTAAAATCTGAAAAAAAATTAACTTTATTTTCTAAATCTTTGTATATTTTTCCAATAGGTATCCCAGGTTTAAATAGGCCTCCAAGACCTGAGGTATAAATTATTGAATCTATTTTATTTAAATCATTCTCAATATCATCTTTTGTATGTTCAATAACTCCATAATCTTTACCCGTGCCTGAAACTACTGCTTGAATATTTTGTGGAGCTAAAACTGAAGGTATTTTACTATTAAGATCAGATAACAATAACGCTCTAGAATTCGTATAATTAACCTCAATTATTTGGCCTACGAGATAAACACCATCTATTATTGCCATTCCCATTTTTACATTATCTTTTGTTCCTTTATTTAAAATAATAGATTTTAAGAAAGGGCTTTCTCGATCAATTAAAACTTTTGCTAATATTTCATCAGAATTTATATTTTCATTAATAAGATTTCTCAATCTTTTATTCTCTGACTTTAAAAAGGTGTTTGTAATTTTTTCTTGTTTTAAATTTTCTAATTCAGATTTTATATCTTTATAATTTTCAAATAAATTTATATGATTATTGATCTTAAGAGTTAATTCCTGCAGATAATTCTCAGGCTTAGAAGCTATATATGAGGATCTATAAATAATTTCATTAACACCAATCTTTATATACTGAATAGGTTTAAAACTTATATTACTTAAAATAATTACAACTATTGATAAAAAAATTAGACTAAGTAACGAAAATTTTTGTTTATCTTTTTTTTTTAAAAAAGCAGATCTAAAGGCAATTACAAAATCGTCTCTGCCTGTAGCCATCTTATTTTAATATTCAGATAACATAGTGGAAAAGGTTTCTTCTTGATCCAAAGCTTTACCTGTACCAACGGCCACACAAGATAATGGGTCATCTGCTATATGTACTGGTAAACCTGTCTCTTTAGAAAACCTTTTGTCAATATTTTTTAACAAAGCACCACCACCTGTTAAAGTTAAACCCATGTCAACTAAATCGGCTGATAATTCAGGGGGTGTATTTTCTAAGGCATCTTTAATTGCACTAACCATTTGTTTCATTATGTCGTTTAGTGCTTCTGCAGTATCTTCTTCTGTAATATTAACTTCTTTAGGAGTACCTGATCTTAAATCTCTTCCTTTAACTGGATAAGTATTTGTTCCAGTTGGTACAGCTGTACCCATTTCTTTTTTTATTTTTTCAGCAGTAGTATCACCAATTAATAAATTATATTCTTTTCTCATATAATCTATTATTGCTACATCCATAGAGTCACCTGCAACCCTTAAAGATTTAGAATAAACTAGACCACCCAAAGACATAACAGCAATTTCACTTGTACCTCCTCCAATATCTACAATCATTGAGCCGGTTGCTTCAGAAATTGGAAGATTTGCTCCAATAGCTGCTGCAATTGGTTCTTCAATTAATTGAACCCTTCTCGCTCCTGCAGCTAAAGCACTATCTTGAATTGCTTTTCTTTCAACCGGAGTTGAGCCAGTTGGAACACAAATTAAAATTCTAGGATTTGCAAATGTACTACCTTTATGAACTTTTTTGATAAAATGTTTGATCATTTCCTCAGTGACTATAAAATCAGCGATTACCCCATCTCTTAAAGGTCTAATTGCGCTTATATTTCCAGGTGTTCGTCCTAGCATTGTTTTCGCTTCGTCTCCAACAGCTAATACATTTTTTTTTCCGCCTTGATCAACTATTGCAACAACTGAAGGTTCATTAAGAACTACACCTTGACCCTTTAAAACTACAAGTGTATTTGCAGTTCCAAGATCAATTGCCATATCTTGGCTCCAAATTTTTTTTACACTATCAAATAAACCCATTTATATACCTCTTACCTTCTGACTTTCTTGCTCCATTGGAGCTGTTTTATCTCGTTTAATAATCATTTTATTTAGTGAGTTTATATAAGCATTTGCTGATGCCACTAACGTATCTGTATCAGCAGCCTGCCCAACTGTGGTTTTTCCATTTTCCTCAATCTTAACACTTACTGTAGCTTGAGCATCAGTTCCCTCTGTTACAGCATGCACTTGATACAATTGTAAATTAACATCATGTGGAAATAGTGTTTTAATACATTTAAAAATTGCATCAACTGGACCATCTCCAGTTTCCGATGCTTTTTTAACATCACCATATACATCTAAAGTCATTTCCGCTCTTTGAGGTTCACCTGTTCCAGCATAAACTTTTAAAGATTTAAGACTAATTGCGTTAACTTTATTATCAATAATTAAGCTATCATCTATAAGAGCTACAATGTCTTCATCATAAACATGCTTTTTCTTATCTGCTAACACTTTAAATTTAGCAAAAGCATTACCAACAACGTCATCGGTTAAATCTGGATAGCCTAAACTATTTAATTTGTCCTTAAATGCGTGTCTGCCAGAATGTTTACCCATGACTAATGAGGTTTGTTTAACACCAACACTTTCAGGAGTCATAATTTCATAAGTTTGTCTATTTTTAAGCATACCATCTTGATGAATGCCCGCTTCATGAGCAAAAGCATTTTTTCCAACAATTGCTTTATTATATTGTACTGGAAAACCTGTTGCATTTGATACAATTTTAGAAGCTTTACTAAGAAGTGTTGTGTTAATTCCTGTATCATAAGGCATTAAATCAGGTCTTGTTTTAATTGCCATCACAACTTCTTCAAGTGCTGCATTACCAGCTCTTTCTCCTAAACCATTTATTGTACATTCAATTTGTCTTGCACCAGCTTGAACACCTGCTAGAGAATTTGCAACTGCTAAACCTAAATCATTGTGACAGTGAGTAGATAAAATAGCTTTATCTATATTTGGAACTTTATTTAATAATGTTTCAATAATTTTTGTGAACTCAGATGGAATGGTATAACCGACTGTATCAGGGATATTTATTGTTGTTGCTCCATTTTTAATCGCAAGTTCTACAGTCTTACACATAAAATCCATATCTGTTCTTGTTCCATCCTCGCATGACCATTCAACATCATCAGTAAATTTTCTAGCATAGGCTACATGTTGCCCAATAGATTCGTAAACATCTTCTGGAGACATATTTAATTTATGCTTCATATGAAGAGGACTAGTTGAGATGAATGTATGGATTCTAAATCTTGGAGCATGTTTTAAAGCTTCGTAAGCTCTATCAATGTCTTTCTTAGAATGTCTAGATAATCCTGCAGGAATTGATTTTTTTAAAATTTTACTAACTTCAGTTACTGCTTCAAAATCTCCAGGTGATGCAATTGGAAACCCCGCCTCTATAATATCTATTCCTAAATCATCGAATACTCTTGCTATTTGGATTTTTTCCTCCAAACTCATAGATGCACCAGGTGATTGCTCACCATCTCGCATCGTAGTATCAAAAATAATAACTCTATCTTTACTGGTCATAACTAAATTTTATCGAAAATTCATATTACAATCTATAATTGAGATTGCAAAATAAATGTTAAATTTCAGATATATTTTTAAGACCCTTTTGGGTCTTTATCAAAATTTAACTTTTGTCGCTATCGACTAGTTTTTTCTTGCCAATCCATGGCATCATAGCTCTTAGTTCAGCACCAACTTTTTCCACTGAATGCTCAGCTAGCTTGGCTCTTGTTGCTAAAAAGTTTTTCTGGCCGTTTTTACATTCATCCATCCACTCCTTAGTGAATTTTCCTGATTGAATGTCGGACAATACTTCCTTCATTCTTTTCTTAGTTTCTTCCTTATTAATAATTCTTGGTCCAGATTGGTATTCCCCATACTCAGCTGTATTTGATATTGAATAATTCATATTTGCAATTCCACCCTCATAAATCAAATCAACAATCAATTTTACCTCATGCACAGTTTCGAAATATGCCATCTCTGGCTCGTAACCTGCTTCAACTAAAGTTTCATAACCATTTTTAATTAATTCTACTAACCCTCCACAAAGAACTGTTTGTTCTCCAAATAAATCTGTTTCAACTTCGTCTTTAAAAGTGGTTTCAATAATACCAGATCTTCCACCTCCCACAGCTGAGGCATATGATAATGCTAAATCTCTTGCTTTACCTGAGCCGTTTTGATGTACAGCAAACAAACATGGTACACCACCACCTTTTTCGTATTCACTTCTAACTAAATGACCAGGCCCTTTTGGAGCAACCATGAATACATCTAAATCTTTTCTTGCTTTAATTAAATCGTAGTGAACATTTAATCCATGAGCAAATGCAATACTGGTTCCTTCTTTTACTCTTTGCTCTATATGATTTTTGTAAATTTCTGCTTGTAATTCATCTGGAGTTAAAATCATTACCACATCTGCCCAAGCAGCAGCATCAGATAAATTCATGACCTTTAAACCTTTTGACTCCGCTTTTACTACACTTGACGAACCATCTCTTAGTGCTACAACGATTTCTTTAACCCCACTGTCCTTAAGATTTAAAGCATGAGCGTGTCCTTGACTGCCATAGCCAAAAATAGCAATTTTTTTATTTTTAATTAAATCCACGTCTGCATCTTTTTCATAAAACATTTTCATATCGTTTCTCCTTTATAATTAATTAAATATTTTTGCACCTCTTGTCATCGCAACAGCCCCGGTTCTAGAAGCGCTAATAAGTCCCCAAGGTTTTAATTTCTTACTAATTTTATCAATGTCTCTTCTAAGTGCTGTTATTTGGATTACCTTAGAAGTCTTAGTTTCATCTAAAATGACTAAATCAAATTTTTTACAAACGTTTAAACACATTTCCATTTTCTTTTTTTTTCCAACAATCTTAAATAATGCCATTTCTTTAAATATGACATTTTTATCTTCTCTTTTAAATTCTGCAACTTTATGAACAGGAACTAGTTTGGATAATTGAAGCTTTATTTGGTCAATTACTTGAGGTGTTCCTGTTGTAACAATAGTAATTCTAGAAATATTTTTAATTGCATCTACCTCTGCAACAGCTAATGACTCAATATTATATCCTCGACCAGAAAATAGTCCAACTACTCGTGCAAGTACACCCGCTTCATTATCAACCCAAACTACAAATATATATGTGTCTGATTTCTCTTTTTTAGTCGGAACACTATAGGCTGATTTTGATTTTGGCATTATAATTAGACTAAGGCTTTACCTTTTCCCTTAATTTTGTTGTCTTCTTGATCTTTGGGTCCTAGTATCATCTGGTTATGAGGTTTGCCTGAAGGTATCATTGGAAAGCAATTTTCATTTGGATCAACATGACAATCAAAAATTACTGGACCATTATAATCAATCATTTCTTGAATTTTCTCATCTAATTCAGTTGGGTTTTCGGCTTTAATTCCTTTGCATCCGTAAGCTTCAGCCATTTTTAAAAAATCAGGGAGTGCCTCAGAGTAACTCTCAGAATAATTCTTTTCATGTAAAAGCTCTTGCCATTGCCTTACCATTCCCATGTACTGGTTATTCAAAATAAAAATTTTAATTGGTAAATTATATTGAACTGCAGTAGACATTTCTTGCATTGTCATTAATACAGAAGCTTCACCAGCAATATCAACTACCAACTTTTCAGGATGAGCAATTTGTACCCCTACAGCAGCTGGCAAACCATAACCCATCGTACCTAAGCCCCCAGATGTCATCCACCTATTTGGTTTATTAAACTTATAATGTTGTGCTGCCCACATTTGATGTTGGCCAACTTCGGTTGTTACATAAGTATCTTTATCTTTTGTCAACTCATACAATCTTTGAACTGCGTGTTGAGGTTTAATACTGTCATTACTATTAACAAAATTTAGAGAGTTTTTTCCTCTCCATTTTTGTATTTGTTCCCACCACTTAGCAATATTTGATTTATTAGATTTGCTGTGACCATTTTTTCTTTTCAAGATTGTTTTATTTAATTTACTGATTACTTTTGAAACATCGCCTACTATAGCAAGATCAACTTTAATAATTTTATTTATTGATGAAGGATCAATATCAATGTGAACTTTTTTTGAATTTGGCGAAAATTCATCAATTTTTCCAGTGATACGATCATCAAATCTTGCACCAATGTTTATTAAAAGATCGCAATCATGCATAGCATTATTTGCTTCATAAGTTCCGTGCATACCTAACATTCCAAGAAATTGATTATCATCGCCGGGATAAGCTCCTAAACCTTGAAGTGTGGAAGTGATTGGAAATCCTGTCAGTTCAACAAACTCTCTTAATGCATCACTCGCCTTAGGGCCTGAATTAATTACTCCACCGCCACTATAAATAACTGGTTTTTTTGCTTTATTTAATAAATCAATTAATTGATCTATTTGTTTTTGAGAAAAATTATTATTTGATTTTCCATTTATTTGTTTTTCTTTTTTTAGTTTTTTATATTTAGTTTTTGCGAATTGAATATCTTTTGGAATATCAACTAAAACAGGGCCTGGTCTTCCTGTGGTTGCAACTTTAAATGCTTCGTGCATTATTTCAGATAACTCATTTATATCTTTTACCAACCAATTATGTTTTGTGCATGGCCTGGTAATACCAGTAGTATCACATTCTTGAAATGCATCAGTTCCGATTAAATGTGTTGGAACTTGACCAGAAATACAAACCAATGGAACCGAGTCCATATATGCATCTGTTAACGCTGTAACAACATTGGTTGCACCAGGTCCAGACGTAACTAAAACAACTCCTGGCTTACCAGATGATCTCGCATATCCCTCAGCAGCATGACCCGCACCTTGTTCGTGTCTCACTAAAATATGTTTAATAGAAGAATGATTTTTAAGTTCATCATAAATGGGCAAAACTGCACCACCAGGATATCCAAAGATGTGTTTAACCTTCTGATCTTCTAGGCATTTAAATACAATTTCTGCGCCTGTGTATAATTTTGGCATTTTGCAATCTAGCTGAAGTTGTACTGATTGGTCAAGTTTTGATTGAGATATTTAAAATTTTTTTAAAAAATTATTTAACTGATTTGGTTTTAATTTGAACCAAGAATTCATATTACCTCTTGCCCAAGTACTTTGCCTTTTAGCGTATTGTCTAGTTTTTATTGATATATTTTCAATAATTTCTTCCAATTCCATTTTATTGTTTAAGTATTGTCTAATTTCATTGATGCCAATTGCTTTGTTAACACTTTTATCTTTTCTTACCTTTAATTTTAAAAATTTTTTTACCTCTTTAATGGCCCCATTTACGACCATTTCCTTGGATCTGACATTAATTTTATCAATTAACTCTTTACGAGGGAAATCTATATAAATTTTAAAAAAATCACTTTGTCTAAAATTTGATTTAGTATTTTTATACCATTCATGAATTGATTTTTGAGTATATATTTTTACCTCATAAGCTCTAATAGATCTTTGGGTATCAGTCGGATTAATTTTGTTCTTAGAAGCTGGGTCTGCTTTTAAAAGTTTTTTAAAAAAATTATTTTGACCAATCTTTAATTGTTGAGCTCTTATTTGATTTCTAATTTTAATAGGTATGTTTGGGATTTTTACTAATCCATCTGTTAGTACCTTAAAATACAATCCAGTTCCCCCTACAAGGATTGGTGTTTTTTTTCTTTTTTTTACCTCTTCAATTTTTTCGGATACTAATTTCAACCAATCTCCAGTTGAAAAATTTTTTGTCACATTATGAAAACCATATAAATGATGTCTTATTTTTTGGTATTTTTTTGGATCTGGTCTTGCAGAAAGAATTTTTAATTCTTTATAAACTTGCATACTATCTGCATTAATAATTTCACCATTAATTTTTTTAGCAAGTTTAATTGCAAATTTTGATTTTCCTGCAGCAGTTGGTCCAGAAATTAATATAATCTTGGATTTAAAATCCATGATTAGTCTAACTTAATTCCAATATATCTTCTCTGATTTTGATTATTATAGATTGCAAATAAAATTGTTTTTTGATTTGATTTTAGAACTTGTTTGATAATTTGTTTTAAATCATCAATAGATTTTATTCTTTCTTTTTGAGCCTCGACAATAATACTATTCACCTCAATTGAGCCAGCTAAAGGACTGTTATTTTGAATATCTGTGATCACAAGTCCAGTAGTTTGATTTGGTAACTTACGATTTTTTATATCTTCTTTGTTAAGAGATCTTACTGTTATTTTTAAATCTTCAATTTGATCAGTAATATCTGATGGTTTTTGTTTTTCACTAACTTTAAAATCTTCTGATGTTTCAAGTCTTCCAAGAAGAACATTTTTTATAATTTCTTTTTTATCTCTCCATATTTTAACTTCAACGTTTTTACCAACTTGAGTTCTAGCGACTATTGCTGGAAGTTCTTTCATTTGATTAATTCTTTGACCATTAAATTCTAAAATAATATCACCAGCTTTTATTCCAGCTTTTTCTGATGGACTGTTTTCTGCAACACTTGCAACTAAAGCACCTCTCGGTTTGTCTAATTTTTCAACCTCTGCAATTTCTTTTGTAACATCTTGAATTCTAACTCCCAACCACCCCCTTTTAGTTTCTCCAAATTCAATTAATTGACTAATTACTATTTGAGCACTGTTCGATGGAATTGAAAATCCAATACCAATTGAACCGTTTCTACCTAAAATTGCAGTGTTAATTCCTATAACATTTCCCTCCATATCAAATAATGGGCCACCAGAGTTTCCAGAATTAATTGATGCATCTGTTTGTATAAAATCTTCATATCTTGATAATCCAATTGATCTATTTCTTGCTGAAATAATTCCTGCTGTAACTGTTCCCCCCAGACCAAAAGGATTTCCAATGGCAATAACCCAGTCTCCTATTCTAGCCTTATCTGAGTCACCGAAGGAAACAGGTATAAATTTTTCATTTGTCTCCAACTGTAGTACAGCTATATCCATTAGTGGGTCTGCACCTAAAACTTTTGCCTTAAATTCTTGATCACCATTTACTCTAACAATTATGTCATCTGCATCTTGGATCACATGATTGTTAGTTATAACAATTCCTTTTTCATCAATTATAAATCCTGATCCTAATGCAGCTGATTGTCTTTCTTGAGGATTTCCAAACTCTTTAAACATGTCTCCAAATGGTGATCCTGGAGGAAATTGAAATGGAAGCGGATTAGATTTTGTAATTACTGTTGTTGATGTTGAAATATTTACCACAGATGGCATTAATTTTTCAGCAAGATCAGCAAAAGATTCTGGAACAGGCTTAGAATAAGATTGGATTAAACAACCAAAAGATAAAATTATAGTAACAAAGATGATTTTAATTTTTTTCATTTTAATCTTTTATATAATAAATAATTATAAACCCTATAATCGCAAAAATAAGTCCTGCTGTTCTTAATTGACTATCTTTTATAGTTTCTAATTTTTTTAACATATTTTTCATTTTTGATGGAAATATGGCATACAATATTCCCTCGATAAACAGGAACAAACCAAAAGCTATGGCTAGCTCATTCATTTAAAGATTATTGTTGAATTTCAGGTTTTATGTTTCCAAAAAATTTGAAGAATTCACTATCAGGGGATAAAATTAGAGAGGTTTCTCCTCCAATTAACGCTTTTTCATATGCCTGCATTGCTCTATAAAATGCAAAGAATTCAGGATCTTGACCAAAGGCATCAGCAAAGATTTTGTTTCTTAAGCCATCACCCTCACCCTTCATAATCTCTGACTGCTTTTGAGACTCAGCTAAAATAACTGTGACTTCTTTATCTGCGGTTGAAGTTATTGTGACTGCCATCTCTGCGCCTTTTGCTCTAAATTCTTTTGCTTCTCTTTCCCGCTCAGTTTGCATTCTTCTATAAATCGCGTCACTATTTGCTTGTGGAAGGTCAGCTCTTTTTATTCTTACATCAACAATCGTAATACCAAAATTTTTAGCTTCATTATTTACACCTTCTTTAATTAAAGCCATTTGTTTTGATCTATCTTGAGACAGTAATGTTTGTAGTTCTTCTTGACCTAAAACATTTCTAATTCGTGAGTTTATAATTGTAGACAATCTAGATCTTGCAACTCTTTCATCTCCAACTGAAATATAGAATTGTAGTGGATCAACAATTTTAAATCTTGCAAATGCATCAACTATTAAACGTTTTTGGTCAGATGCAATTACTTCTTCTGGTGGTGTATCTAGATTTAATATTCTTTTATCAAGATAAACAACATTTTGAATGAATGGAATTTTAAAATTTAAACCAGGTTTGGTAATTATTCTTTTTGGATCTCCGAATTGAAGAATGATAGCCTGATTAACTTCTTTAACAATTATTACTGACAAAAAAGCTAAAACACCTAACACAATAATTAATCCACCTAAAATTTTTCCAGCTTTCATTTAATTAGTCACTTTCTTTTTTAATTCAGGAAGTGGTAAATAAGGTACTACTCCTGATCCTGCATTTTTTTCAATAATTACTTTATCAATATCTGCTAAAACTTTTTCCATTGTTTCTAGGTACATTCTCTCTTGAGTTACTATCTTTGCATTTTTATATTCGTTATATATAGAGACAAATCTACTTGCCTCACCCTCTGCCTTTGCGACAACCTCTTTTTTATAGGCTTCAGCAGCCTGTAAAATTTTTTGACCTTCCCCTCTAGCTCTTGGGATAACATCGTTGGCATAAGCTTCGGCCTCATTTTTTGATCTTTCCATATCAGCTCTTGCAGCCTGTACATCCCTAAACGCATCAATTACTTGGTCTGGTGGGTCAGCTTTCTGTGTTTGAACCTGTGTAATTTGAATTCCACTCTCGTAATCGTCTAGAATAGTTTGAATAATATCTTGTGTTTCAACCTCAATTTTAGATCTTCCTTCTGTTAAAATTGGTTGAATATCACTTTTTGCAATAACCTCTCTCATAGCTGTTTCTGC
The DNA here is from genome assembly GCA_902528505.1 of uncultured Pelagibacteraceae bacterium. GTDB lineage: Bacteria > Pseudomonadota > Alphaproteobacteria > Pelagibacterales > Pelagibacteraceae > Pelagibacter. The sequence goes on along the minus strand of CABZSY010000007.1, from coordinate 1,264 downwards.
CGCTGCTTTAACTGTTCCCTCTGGATCTTGAATTTTAAATAAGAAATTTCCTGCATCTTTAATTACCCAAAAGACCGAGAAATCGATGTTCACAATGTTTTCATCTCCAGTTAACATTAAACTTTCTTGAGGAACATCTGCAACACCACCACCTGTTGAAAAACCACTGTCTCTCTCAGATCTAAAACCAATATCAATTCTGTTAACTTTTGTAACTTTTGGAGTCAGTACATTTTCTACTGGAAAAGGTATATGATAATTCAATCCAGGTTGAGTAGTTTTAACAAACTTACCAAACCTAAGTACAACACCTTGTTCATCAGGTAAAACTCTATAAAGTCCGCTTGCTATCCAAACAAAAGCTAAAACAAGTACAATTAACCCTATTGACTTACCGCCTGATGATTTCCCACCAGGTAAAAATTTTTTTATTTTATCCTGAATTTCTTTTATGATTTCATCAATGTTTGGTGGTCTAGGACCTCTTCCGGATCCATTATTGTTTCCACCACCTGGTGGTGATCCCCAAGGGCTTCCGCCTCTTCCTCTGAAATCGTCTGACATATGCGAAAGTATATAGTGTCTTTATTACAAAAAACAAGTAATGATACTTGTATGTCAGAGAAAAAGCCCGAACTTAGTGCCGCAATGAAAAAGAAGCTCGAGCCAAAGAAATTCACAAAAAATCCTATTTTGGGAACTAAATTTACAATTGCAATTTCTAGTGCCAAAGGAGGAGTTGGAAAATCAACTTTCGCGACAAATCTTGCTTTAGCTTTAAAACATACAGGTTGCAAAGTTGGATTATTAGACGCTGACATTTATGGCCCATCAGTTCCAAAAATGTTTGATATAAATGAAAAACCAAAAAGTGATGGTCAAAAATTAGAACCTATTGTTAAGTATGAAATTCAATGTATGTCAATTGGTTTTTTAGCTGATCAACAGACACCAATGATATGGCGTGGCCCGATGGTAACAAGTGCGATTAAAACTTTTACTCAAAAAGTAAATTGGAAAAATTTGGACTTCATAATTGTTGATATGCCACCAGGCACTGGAGACACACAATTAACTTTTTCTCAAGAAATCAAAATGGATGGAGCAATAATAGTTTCAACCCCACAAGAGGTAGCTTTGTTAGATGTAAAAAGGGGAATTAAAATGTTTGATAAACTTGGAGTTAAAATCTTAGGATTAGTTGATAATATGAGTTTTTTTATTGGTGACGACGGTAAAAAATATAGGATTTTTGGTGAAGGAG